>JAZQVX010000098.1:0-10244 GCA_045632045.1 Lawsonibacter sp. | reverse complement strand
CTGGTCAAGCAGCTCTCCGCCGACCTGTTCGACACCCCCGAGGCCCCCATCCGTGTGGATATGTCCGAGTTGATGGAGAAGCATGCCGTTTCCCGCATCATCGGCTCTCCCCCCGGCTATGTCGGCTATGACGAGGCCGGTCAGCTCACCGAGAAGATCCGCCGCAAGCCCTATTGCGTGGTCCTCTTCGATGAGATCGAGAAGGCACACCCCGATGTACTCAACATCCTGCTGCAGATTCTGGACGACGGCCGCATCACCGATGCCCACGGCCGCACCGTCAACTTTGAGAACACCGTCATCGTTATGACTTCCAACGCCGGCTCCAACAACAAGACCGGCACCGTGGGCTTCGGCCGCACCGCCAACGAGCAGAACCGTGAGCGGGTCATCAAGGCCCTGCAGGAGTTCCTGCGCCCCGAGTTCATCAACCGCGTGGACGAGATCGTCTCCTTCAACCAGCTCACCGAGGACAACTTCCGAGACATCGCCAAGCTCATGCTCAAGGAGCTTGCCGCCGCCATGGCCGACAAGAAGCTCACCTTCACCTGGGAGGATTCTCTGGTGGACTATCTGGTCAAGAAGTCCTACTCCCCCATCTACGGTGCCCGCAACCTGCGCCGCACCATCCAGAAGGAGCTGGAGGACACCATCGCCATGCGCCTGATCGAGGGCTATGAGTCCCCCATCAGCCACCTGAAGGCCTACGCCGAGAACGATAAAATTGAATTGCTCGCCATGTGAGCATAAAAAAGAGGAACGCAGATGCGTTCCTCTTTTTGTCTTTTTAATGGCTGAGCAGCACGGTCTTGCCGTTGGCCCGGGCGTACAGGGTCTTGTCCTTGTAGTAGTTCACGGGGTCAGTACGGTTGCCGCCGATACGCACCTCATAGTGCAGGTGGTTGCCGGTGGAAGAACCGGTGGTGCCCACATAGCCGATGACGGCGCCCTGCTTGACGGTGGCGCCCTGGGTGGCGTTGCGCTTGCTCATATGGGCGTAGAGGGTGCTGGTACCGTCGCTGTGGGAGACCACCACATAGTTGCCGTAGGAGCGGTTATAGGTGGAGGTGGTGACCACGCCGCTCTTGGCCGCGTAGATGTGGGTGCCCGAGGGGGCGGGGACATCAATACCGGTGTGGTTGTTGGGCTTTCTGGTAATGGGGTGGATGCGGTTGCCGTACAGGGAGGACAGGGTGTTGTAGCTGGCGGGCAGGGGCCAGAGATAGCCGGACTCGCTGGGCACCTTGGCGATCTGGGCGGCGTACTGCTGCTCCAGCTTCTTGATCTGGGCGTCCATGGCGGCGGCCTCTTTTTTCAGCGCGGCCTCGGCAGCTTCCAGCTTATCTTCCTGCGCGCTGATCTCGCTGATGAGGGTCTTGACCTCATTCTGGCGGTCCTTCAACTCGTCCTGAGCGGCTACCTGAGCGGCCTTAGCGGCCTCCTGCTCACTTCTGGCATCTTCCAGTTCCTTCTGCTCCGTCTCCAGCTTCTGCTTCAGCGCGAGCAGCGCGTCCATGACGGAATTGTCGTAGGAGATGATCTCCTCCACCATCATGAAGTTGTCCAGCATCTCGGAGAAGCTGGAGGAGCCGAGGATGATGCTCCAATAGGAAGTTTCGCCCTCCTCCTCCATGGCCCGGATGCGCTGGCAGAACAGTGCGTACTGCTCGTCGGCGCGGGCCTGTGTTTCGTTGACCTCGAAGAGTTTGACATTGATCAGCTCGTCGTACTTGTCGATCTGACCGTCGATGTTGTCGATCTCGGACTGGATGATATTGATCTGCTGCTCCAGCAGATTTTTCTGGCTCTGAGCCTGACTCTTGTCGGCGCGGATCTCCTTGAGCTGGCTGGCCAGTTCCTTCTTCTCGGCGGCCAGTTTATTGGCGTCGGATTTCAGTGCGTCGATCTCCGCCTTGGTAACGGCGGCCTCGGTGGTATTGGCCTCCACCATCTCCCCCGCGATGGGCAGGAAGAGGGCCGCGGTCAGCACCAGCAGGGCACATCGGCGCAGGATGTCTTTGCATTTCTTCATGGGGCAGTCCCTCATATCAGGTGAAGATGTAAGCCAGCATGGGAAGCACCAGCGCGCCCACCATGATAATGGCCATGACGCGAACAAACATCTTCTGGTTTTTCTGTTTCTTCATGTTGTCCCGCCTTTCTTAAACCTGCAGGAATTTACGGATTGCGATGAGGGAGCCGCCCACACCGATGAGAGAACCGGTGCCGCAGAAAATCAGCAGAATGGTCTTTGCCATGGAGCCATAGCTCAGCATGGTCACCAAAGACAATCCGTTGCCCTGAATGATGAGTTTACCAACCAGATGGTAGATTCCCCACTGGGCGAAAAAGGCGATCAGAGCGCCTGTGAGGCCCAGCAGCATACCCTCCACCACGAAGGGCCACTGGATAAAGCCGTCAGTGGCACCGCACATCTTCATGATGGCGATCTCCTCCCGGCGATAGAAGGTCGCAAGCTTGATGGTGTTGGAGATGATGAACAGGGACACCACAGCCAGAATGGCGATAAGTACCAGAGCCACGCCACTGGCGATGTTGCGCACCAGCACGAAGCCCTTTGCAATGTCCAGTGCGGCCCGGACATTGGCCACATTGGGCAGATCCTCCACCGCCTTGACCGTTTCGGGCATCAGCTCCAGATCGTGGACACGGATCTCGTAGCGGTCGCGGAGAACCTCGGCAGGCAGATCGTTGAGCAGTTCGTTGGCCTGACGACCGTTCTTGAAGTTCTCAAGGGCCTCTGCCTTGGTGGTAAAGACCACGCCGGCCACATTGGGGATGCTCTCCACCGCCGACTGCATGGCCCGGGCGTCTGCCTCGGACACAGTGTCGTCGATGTAGGCGAGGAATTCATTTTCGGCCTCGTAATCGCCCAGCATGTTGTTCAGATTCACCGCCAGCAGCGTGAAGGAGCCCATGATGAGCAGACAGGCCACGATCATACACACGGCGGCAAAGGACATGAAGCCGTGGGTGAAGATGGAGCGGAAGCCTTCGCTGATGTAATAACCGCCGTCAAATTTTCTTGCCATCTCACTCACCTGCCTTATCACTGGTGACCAGTCCGTCCTCAATGGTGACGACGCGCTTGGCAAAGCGCTTGACCAGCCCCATCTCGTGGGTGACAACCAGAACGGTGGTACCCAGCTCGTTGATGCGCTCCAGCAGCATCATGATCTCCAGCGAGCGCTGGGGATCCAGATTGCCGGTGGGCTCGTCGGCGATGGTCATGCTGGGGTGATTGTCCAGCGCGCGGGCGATGGCCACACGCTGCTGCTCGCCGCCGGAGAGCTGTCCGGGGTAAGCATTTTCCTTGTTCTCCAGACCGACCAGCTGCAGCACATAGGGGATGCGGCGCTTGACCTCCCGGTTGGAGGCGCCGATGGCCCGCATGACGAAGGAGAGGTTTTCGTAAACCGTCTTCTTCTCGATGAGGCGGAAATCCTGGAAGATAATGCCCAGGGTCCGGCGCATGTAGGGGATCTGGCGCACGGCGATGTTGTTGAGGTTATAGCCGTTGACCATCAGGCGGCCCTCGGTGGCGCCGATCTCGCCGGTGATGAGCTTGATGACGGTGGATTTACCGGAGCCGGAGGGGCCCACCAGAAAGACGAATTCACCGTCGTCGATGCGCAGATTGACACCTTTCAGCGCTTTGGTGCCGTTGTCGTATTCTTTATATACATCAATGAGTCGTACCATTTGTGCCTCCATTGAGCATCTCGTCGTTACGGGAGTGTCATTCCGACACCACCCCAGTTTAATTTAGTGTATCATACTTCCCTTTTTGTGTAAATGACAAAATGACCGCCCCCTCCTCTTTTTCCCGGAAAAGTCGCCCGCTTTTTGTTACTCTTTTGTCACTTTTTGTAATTTTATTGTAACTGTTTTATGTCGACTTATCAACCCAATTTTTTGCACAAAGTTCGCCCTTCTCTTTTGTAAGATAAGTGCATAAAAATAGCCTGTACCGACAAGTCGGTACAGGCTATGAAACGATCAAATATCAGGACTCGATACCTCTGGAGATGAGGTACTTCTTGACCATGAGGGCCACCTTGAAGGTAATGGCGTCGTCAAACTCACGCAGGTCCAGACCGGTCAGCTTCTTGATCTTCTCCAGACGATAGACCAGAGTGTTGCGGTGGACGAAGAGCTTGCGGGCAGTCTCGGAAACATTGAGGTTGTTCTCGAAGAACTTGTTGATGGTCAGCAGAGTTTCCTGATCCAGTGCGTCGATGGGGTTCTTCTTGAACACTTCCTGCAGGAACATCTGGCACAGGATGGTGGGCAGCTGATAGATCAGACGGCCGATGCCCAGATTTTCGTAATTGATGATGGTCTTTTCGTTCTCAAAGACCTTGCCCACATCGATGGCCACACCGGCCTCTTTATAGGCGCGGGCCAGATCGCGGATGTGGCTGACCACGGTACTGATACCGATGACCACCTTGACACCCAGCTCCTGCGTCACAGCAGTGGCGATCTGCTTGGCGATTTTCTGCAGCTCCTTGGCGTCAGCGCCGTCGGACAGCTGCTTGACCAGCGCCACATCGGTCTCGTTGATGGAGATGACGAAGTCGCTCTGCTTGTCGGGGAAGATATTCTGGATGACATCAATGATGCTGGCGTCGGCGGGCCCCAGCTGGCGCACCAGAAAGGCGGCGCGGGGAGCCTCAGACAGGAAATGCAGTTCCTTGGCCTGAGTATAGATGTCGCCCAGCAGGATGTTATCGGAGATGATGTTTTTCACGAAGGTAGCCTTGTCGTGCTTCTCTTCATAGGCGACCTTGGCGCCGTTGAAGGCCACAACAGCCACGGCACAGACGGAAGCAGCCATCTCATCCTCGCCCTTGACAAAGGCGGCATAATCAAACTGGGCGCCCCAGCCCACCAGAGGACGCAGAGTCTTACCCTCATAATAGGCCACGCCGTTTTCTGCGTGATTCACCGCATCAACCGCACCGGCCCAGTGCTCACCAATACAGGTCAGCTCACTACAAGCAACAACAAAACCATCAGAGTCGATCACACCAATCGTCCGGTTGACGCTGTCCTTCATCTGGAGCACGACGCCCTGGAACATTCTGCTCGACACATTGATCCCTCCTACAAATTTCTTCCGAAATACTTGTGTATATTATACAGTTTTGCCCCCGGGTTTGGCAAGAGGTTTTACAGATTTTTTTGTAGAAAATGACTAAATTTTATTCCGCGCCAACACCGCTTTTAATCTGTGCCGTTTCTTCTTTGGTCAAAAAGCGCCATTCCCCCGGTAAAAGAGCCTCATCCAGCACCAAAGAGCCCATCGAAAGCCGCTTCAGCGCTGTCACAGGCTTTCCCCGGGATGCCAGCATCCGCTTGACCTGGTGATATTTGCCCTCCCGCAGGGTCACAAGGCACTCACTTCCGTCCCCGATGGGCTCCAGTCCCGCGGGCAGACAGTGCAGTCCGTCCTCCAGCACCAACCCCTGCGCCAGGGCCGCCACATCGGCGGCATCCACCTTTCCGTCCACATGGGCGTGGTAGAGCTTATCCACATGCTTTTTGGGGGAGAGCAGCTCGTGCCCCAGGGGACCGTCGTCGGTGAGCAGCAGCAGACCCACGGTGTCCTTGTCCAGCCGTCCCACAGGGAACAGTCCCCGGCGGCGCAGATGCTCGGGCAGCAGGTCGATGACCGTCTTTTGCCGCTTGTCGGTGGTGGCGGAGAGCAGCCCGTCGGGCTTGTTCATCATGATGTAGACGAAGGGGGCGCAGTCCACCACCTGTCCGTCCACCCGGATCTCGTCCCGCTCGGGGTCGGCTTTGTCCTCTGCCTTGGAGATCACCGCGCCGTTGACCTTTACCCGGCCCCGGCGGACCATCTCCTTGACCTCCTTGCGCGACCACAGACCGGTGGTGGCGAGGAGTTTATCCATGCGTTCCATTGCCATAGAATCATTCTCCTGTCATCGGCATATCTCCCCCTCTCCGGGCATAGAGTATTGCAGACAACACCCCACGGAAAGGAGATATACACATTGTTGATCGTAACTGCGAAATTGCCCCGCCGCGCCCTGGCGCTGGGAGGACTGCTGACGGCTGTACTGGTGTGCGCGGGCTCTGTGCTGCCGGCCTTTTCCCCAACACTCCCCGCCGGTGTGGAACAAAGTGTCCCCTCCCCCACCAAGGTTCGCTCCAACGCAGACCGGGTGGCCTATCTGGAGGAGTACGGCTGGGAAGTCTCCCCGGAGCCCCTCTCCACCGAGGAGCTTGTCATCCCCGAGGAGATGGATGAGCGGTATCAGGAATATCTTGCCCTCCAGTTGGAGCAGGGGTTTGACCTGTCCAGATACGCGGGCAAGCGCCTCAAGCGCTATACCTACGAAATTTACAATTACCCCTCCGGCGAGGAGGGGGTACAGGTCAACCTTCTGGTCTGCCGGAACACCGTGGTGGGAGGGGAGGTTCTCTCCCCCAGACTCAACGGTTTCCTTCACGGACTGGCTATGCCGTGAACAGTAAAAAACGCCGCAAAGAAGTTTGCGGCGTTTTTTTGCTTATTCCTTGACCAGATGGACATTGACATGCTCGTAGGTCATCTCCACGCCGTTGCGGGCGAAGGACTCACGAACACCCTCGTTGATGTTGCCATACACGGTCCAGTAGTTGGCGGCGTCGACCCAGACACGGACGGTGTACTGGATGCTGCTGGCCTGATACTCGCTCAGCAGAACGACGGGAGCGGGATCGGTCAGGATCAGCTCCTTCTGAGCATCGACCACCTCGTGAATGGCCTTCTTGACGGTTGCGGTGGGAGCGTCATAGGAAGCGGTGAACTTCAGATCCACGCGGCGCTTGCCCAGACGGTTGTAGTTGATGATCTTGGCAGCGGAAATATGGCTGTTGGGCACGAACACTTCCTTGTTGTCGGGAGTGACAACGCTGGTGTAAGCCAGATCCACACCGGTAACAGTGCCGGAAATGCCCTCAGACTCGATGAAATCGCCCACCTCGAAGGGCTTGGACAGCAGCACCATAATGCCGCCGGCCAGATTGGACAGGGTGTTCTGCAGAGCCAGAGAGACAGCCAGACCGGCCACAGACAGCAGGGCGATCAGAGAGGTGACATTGACGCCGAAGGCGGGAGCCACAGTCAGAACCAGCAGGAACCACAGCAGCACACGGACCACGGAACGGATGTACACGCGCAGGGAGGACAGGTTCTTGGCCTTGTCCAGAGCGCTGTCCACGATCTTCATCACGATACGGATGACGATCAGACCGATCAGGATCAGAGCGATACCCTTCAGCACACCACCGAAGGTGATGGCACCGATGGTCACGCCGGAAAGCATTGCATTGATATCCACAGTTGATATTCTCCTTTTTGCTTTTGGTTTATTTGAGTTCCCGGCTCTCGGCATGGCGCTTCAGGCACTGGAAAGTCTCATCACTGATATTGTGTTCGATCTTGCAGGCGTCCTCCTCCGCGGTTTCGGAAGAAACTCCCAGCTGGATGAGCCACTGTTTGAGGAAGCTGTGGCGCTCATAAATTTCCCGCGCCACCTCGACGCCCGCCTCGGTCAGTTCCAGACGGCCGTCTTTCTCCATGGTCAGGTAGCCCTCTCCCTTCAGCAGGGAAACGGCACGGCTGACGGAAGGCTTGGAGTAGCCCATGTGCTGGGCCACATCAATGGAATGGACCACACCATTCTTCTCCCGGAGGACCAGAATGGCCTCCAGATAGTCCTCGCCGGACTGGTGCAGAGACATAGATCCTACTCCTTTTTTCTTAGTAATTCATCTGACGGCGGCGGGACAGGTTCATGGTACCGTCCTGCATCTGATCCAGGCTGTCCAGACTCTTGCCGGTGCCGTGGGCCACGCAGGAGATGGCGTCGTCAGCCACATGAGTCTCGATGCCGGTGCGGGACTCGATGAGCTTATCGAAGCCCCAGACCAGACTGCCGCCGCCGGTCATCATGATGCCGTTGGTGGAGATGTCGGCCACCAGCTCGGGGGGAGTGCGCTCCAGAACGCCGTGGACGGCCTCCAGAATGCGGGCCACGGGCTCGGCAAAGGCCTCCACCATCTCGTTGGAGGAGACACGGAAAGTCTCGGGCAGGCCGGTGATGAGGCTGCGGCCCTTGATCTCCATGGTGACTTCCTCGTCACGGGGGACGACGCAGCCGATCTTCATCTTCAGCTCCTCAGCGGTACGGTCGCCGATGAGAACATTGTACTTCTTGCGGATATACTTGACCACGGCTTCGTCAAACTTGTCGCCGGCCACCTTGATGGAGGCAGACTCCACCACGCCGCCCAGAGAGATGACGGCAACATCGGCAGTACCGCCGCCGATGTCGACGACCATGTGGCCGTCGGGCTTGGTGATGTCAATGCCGGCGCCGATGGCGGCGGCCACGGGCTCCTCGATCAGATAGGCGCGGCGGGCACCGGCCTGAATGCCGGCGTCCACCACGGCGCGCTCTTCGACCTCGGTGATGCCGGAGGGCACGCAGATGAGCAGACGGGGCTTGAAGATGGAGAAGGTAGAGACCTTCTTGATGAACTCCTTGAGCATACGCTCGGTCATGTCATAGTCGGAGATGACGCCCTCGCGCAGGGGGCGCATGGCGACGATGTTGCCGGGGGTACGGCCCAGCATGGCCTGAGCCTCAGTGCCCACCTTCAGCAGCTTTCCGGTGTTCTTATCCATGGCGACCACGGAAGGCTCACGCAGAACGACGCCCTTGCCCTTGATATATACCAAAACAGAAGCGGTACCCAGATCGATACCAATATCCTTACCAAACAGGCTCATATAAGATTCCCCTTATAAAAATCAAAAATGCCTCGGGCACAGTATGCCCCTTTCCATCGGCGAACATTTGTCGCCGATTTTCATTATAACGGCTAGTCCACCGCTTTTCAACCGTTTTTTGATTTATTTTCCTGCCTGTGCCAGCGTGACGCACCAGACCTCCGCCGCACCCTTCCGCTTCAGCTCCCCTGCGCAGGCACTGAGGGTGGAACCCGAGGTCACCACATCGTCCACCAGCAGGATCTTCTTCCCTGTCACATCCGCATCCTCCCGGAGGCGGTAAGCTCCCAGCGTATTGGCTTTGCGCTCGGCAGGCGATTCCAGCAAAGACTGCTGCCGGGTCTCCCGGGTCTTTTCCAGCAGGGGCTCCACGGGTACACCGAGTCCTCTGCCCACCTCCCGGGCCAGCAGCTGCGCCTGATCGAAGCCACGCTTTTTCAGGCTCTTCCGGCTCAGGGGCGTCCATGTCACCACATCCGGGGCGATCTCCGGGTGGTCGAGGGCGCACTGAGCCGCGAGCAGCCCAAGAGGCTGCCCGAGAGCGGGTACCGGGGTGAATTTATAGCGGTGGATACACTCGCGCACTATGTCCTTATACACCAGTGGCGACCAACAGCCGGAGGTGTGCTCCACCTTTCGGAAGGACTCCTTCTTCTCCAGCCACGGGAGAAGGGGCTGGCACCGGGGACACAGGGGCGCTCTCGGCTCCTCCAGCACCCGGCGGCAGAAGGGACATTTGGGCGGAAAGAGCAGATCCAGCGCGGCGGTTAGCAGCTTCACTGCTTCAGATCCTCGTCGGTGATGGGGCCGTGTTCCTTTTCGAAGTCGCGGATGCAGTTTTTGATCAATTGCAAAATCTGTCCGCTCATGGATCTCCCCTCATATTTGGCGATGTATTGGATCTTATCGTGAATATCATTATCAAAACGAACACTAAGATGGGTACGATCTTTCACTATGCTCATCTCCTTTTTACTAAGTTGAGCATAGCCTCAAGAGCTTATAACAAGTTCATTGTTAGTGCATTTCGGGTGCTTAATTTCTAAGCAGATGTCACATATATTACCTCCCCCCTTGCGGGGGAGGTGGCCCGCGAAGCGGGTCGGAGGGGGTATCGCCGTTTCATCTTCTGACCCCCTCAGTCATTTGCTTCGCAAATGCCAGCTCCCCCGCAAGGGGGGGGCCAAGTTTCGCTCACCTAGGATTTACAGACAATAAAGACCCCCGGAACGGCGTACCGTTCCGGGGGTGGAAACTCAACCTATTCAGTTAAGATGCCTTGGCGCAGATTACTGCTCCTCGTACATCTTGACCATGCGGGTCAGCTTGTCGTAACGCTTCTTGGCGGTCTCCTCGTTCAGAGCGAACAGCTCCTTGGCGCGCTCGGGGAAGGAGCGGGTCAGGGAAGCGTAGCGGG
>JAZQVX010000097.1:0-14867 GCA_045632045.1 Lawsonibacter sp. | reverse complement strand
CTCTCCGGCGGTGAGCAGTCCCGTCTGCGCCTGTGTATGCTCATGGACGCCAAGATCAACCTGCTCATCCTCGACGAGCCCACCAACCATCTGGATATCCAGAGCCGCGAGTGGATCGAGGAGGCGGTGGAGGAGTACGAGGGCAATCTGCTCTTTGTTTCCCACGACCGTTACTTCATCGACCGCTTCGCCAGCCGCATCTGGATGCTGGAGGACGGCAAAATTCTGGACTTCAAGGGCGGCTATCAGGAGTTTCTGGCCTATCGCGAGCGTCAGAAGATCTATCAGCAGGCCGCCGCTGCCCAGATGCCCAAAACCGAGCAGCCCAAGAAGGAAAAACCCAAGCGTCCCGGCGGAACCAAGAATCTGGAGAAGGAGCTTGCCGCTGTGGAGCGTTCCATCGCCAAGGCGGAAGAGGCCATCGCCAATCTGGATGCCGAGATGGAGCAGTCCGCCTCCGACTATGTGAAGCTGCAGGAACTGTGCCTGCAGAAAGAGGAACAGGAGATGCAGCTCATGGAACTGTACGAAAAGTGGGAAACTGTCTCCGCACAGCTTGAGGAGGCCCGGGGATGAGAAGACCGAAAATCGAGGTCTACAGCTACAAAGGCGGCCGTACCCCCGGCTGGCTCAAGGCGGTCGTCGCTCTGGTTCTGGCCGGTGTTCTGACCTTCACCGCCTGTTTCGGAATCGTTCAGGCAGGCAGTCACAGCGAGATGGATGCCGAGCCCGACACCATGATTATCCTCGGCTGCATGGTCTATGAGTGGGGCCCCTCGATCCTCCTGCAGGATCGTCTGAACACTGCATTGGACTATCTGGACGATCATCCCGATACCACCGTGATCGTTTCCGGCGGCAAGGGTGACGACGAGCATAAAAGTGAGGCCCAGGCCATGCATGACTATCTGGTGGAGCATGGGTTCCCTTCAGAACAGATTCTGTTGGAGGATCAGTCCACCAACACCTATGAAAATCTGATTTTCTCCAAGGATGTCCTTTCTGAACAGGGCATCGATGTGACCGACGAGATCGTAATCGTATCCAACGGTTTCCACCTTGCCCGGGTGCGGATGCTCTTTGAGCGGGTGCACGGGGGCGATGAACAACTCAATACGCTGGCCGCCCCCAGCAGCCACCTGCCCTCCCGCCTGAAAATGTATGTCCGGGAGCCTCTGGCACTGATCAAATCCTTTCTCTGTGACGGATGGTAAGACGATATGCTGACCAAACTTGCCCACATCGAAGCAAAATACAGCCAGATTGAAGCCAGGCTCAATGCCTCCGAAACCTACAACGACCCCGCGCTGGTGGCTCGACTCAATCTGGAACAGAACGAGCTGCAGCCTCTGATAGAAACTTACCGCGCCTACCGCGCCGCCTGCGACAACAACGAGGAGGCGAAACTCCTCCTCTCGGATCCCGAAATGAAGGATCTGGCGCAGGAAGAAGTTATGTCCTCCAAAGCGGACATGGAACGGCTGGAGAGCGAACTGCAGATTCTCCTGCTGCCCAAAGACCCCAACGACGGCAAAAATGTCATCGTGGAGATCCGCGCCGGAGTGGGTGGGGAAGAGGCGGCCCTGTTTGCCCATTCCCTGCACCGCATGTACTCCATGTACGCCGAGAAGCAGGGGTGGCGGGCTGAGATCGACTCGTTAAATGAAACGGAACTGGGAGGTGTGAAGGAGGTTACCTTCACCATCGAGGGTGCCAACGCCTTCTCCCGGCTGAAATTTGAAAGCGGCGTCCACCGGGTCCAGCGAGTCCCCGAAACGGAGTCCGGCGGCCGTATCCATACCTCCACCGTTACGGTGGCGGTGCTGCCTGAGATGGACAGTGTGGATGTTGACCTGAACCCCGCAGACATCGAGATGCAGGTGTTCCGCTCCTCCGGTGCCGGCGGCCAGCATGTCAACAAGACATCCTCCGCTGTCCGGCTGATCCACAAGCCCACGGGCACCGTGGTGGAGTGCCAGCAGGAGCGAAGCCAGTTCCAGAACCGGGAAAAGGCCATGCGCATTCTGGCCTCCCGCCTGTACGAGGAGCAGCAGGAAAAGCTGCTGGACGAGTATACCGCCCAGCGCCGCAGTCAGGTTGGCTCCGGCATGCGCAATGAGCGCATCAGAACTTATAATTTTCCTCAGGGCCGCGTCACCGATCATCGCATCGGTCTGACCCTGTATAAACTGGACGGGGTGATGGACGGCGATCTCAATGAGATCATCGACGCCCTCACCGCCGACCGACAGGCCGAGCTGCTCAGACAGCAGCAGAGCCAATGATTTGAAAAGGAGAGATTCCAATGGAAATGTTCATCCATTATAAGACCCTGCCCGAGGGCAAGAAGCGCGAGGACATCGTGGAAGAACTCAACGAGGTGCTGGACGACGACGGTTATGTCTGTGGCGGTGCCGACTATGAGCAGGGCGGCCGCATCGATCTGGAGCTGGAGGACGAGGTCAAGAACCCCAAGTTCGCCCAGATGACCGTGAAGGCCTATCTCCAGCGCGCCAACTTTGCCGCCGACACCACTGTAGAGTTCGGCTGCATGGAAATCGGCATCTACGCCTGAGAACGCTATGTTTCGCAATGTCATTTTTGATCTGGACGGCACACTGCTGAACACCCTGGATGATCTGGGGGATGCGGGCAATTACGCCTGCCGGCAGATGGGCTGGCCGGAGCATCCCATTGAGTCCTATAAATATTTCGTGGGCAACGGCATAGAAAAGCTGGTGGAACGATTCACCCCCGAAGCCTGCCGTACCCCGGAACAGCTCAAAGTGGCCTATGACATCTTTATGCCCTACTATAACGAGCATAAAGAGGACAAGACCCTTCCCTATGAGGGAATTCCCAAACTGCTCTCCCGGCTGAAGGAAAACGGCGTGAACATCGCCGTGCTGACCAACAAGGCTCACCATCTGGCGGGGCCTGTGATGGAACGCTATTTCCCCGGTGTGTTTCCCTTCGTACAGGGAGCCCTCCCCGGAAAGCCCACCAAGCCCGACCCCACCCTTCTGCATGAACTGATGGAGCGCATGGGGGCAGGGAAGGAGGACACCCTCTTCGTGGGCGACAGCAATGTGGACATCCGCACCGCCAAAAACGGCGAACTGACGGGATGCGGCGTGCTGTGGGGCTTTCGCGGCAGGGAAGAACTGCTGGTGGAGGGTGCCGACCATCTGGCCGCGACTGCCGATGAACTGGCAGAACTGATTTTACGATAAGACCAAAGGAGGTCAGACCAACATGGAAACCAAATATCTGACCGAACAGAAGCTGCAGCAGGCCGCGGAAATCCTCAAGCGGGGCGGGCTGCTGGGTATCCCAACCGAAACGGTGTATGGCCTTGGTGCCAACGGCCTGAATGAAACTGCCGTGGCCAATATTTTCAAGGCCAAGGGCCGGCCTCAGGACAACCCCCTGATCCTGCACATCCCCGATGTAGGCTGGCTGGATCGCTACTGCACCGACATTCCTCCCAGCGCCTATACGCTGGCGAACAAGTTCTGGCCCGGCCCCATGACCATCATCCTCAAGCGCAAGCCTGTCGTTCCCGATGTGGTGACTGCCGGACTGGATACCGTGGGTATGCGCTGTCCCGATCATGCCCTGTGCCGCAAGATCATCGCCGCTGCCGATGTTCCTGTGGCGGCTCCCTCGGGCAATACCTCCGGCCGTCCCAGCCCCACTACGGCGGCTCACATGCTGGAGGACATGGATGGCAAGATCGACGCCATCATGGAGGGCGGCCCCTGCGGTGTGGGCGTGGAGTCCACCATCATCGACCTGACCTGCCAGCCCCCCAGACTCCTTCGCCCCGGCGGCGTGACACTGGAGCAGCTGCGGGAGGTTCTGGGCGAGGTGGCTGTGGACGAGGCCGTCACCCGCATCCTGAAGGAAGGGGAGAAGCCCCGTGCCCCCGGTATGAAGTATCGCCATTACGCGCCTCAGGCCCCTGTCACCGTTTTTACCGGTGAGCCTGAGAAGGCCGCAAACTTCATGACTGACTATGTACAGTCCGGGGACGGTGTCATCTGCTTTGAGGAATTCGTCCACCTGTTTGCACAGCGCACCGACCCTGCGCTGATCTGTTCTCTCGGCCCTGCAGCCGACAAGGGAGAGCAGGCCCGCCGTGTGTTCGATGCCCTGCGTAAGTTTGATCATACCCCCGCCGCCGCCATCTGGGCTCAGTGTCCCGATGCCTCCGGCATCGGTATGGCCATTGCCAACCGACTGAACAAGGCCGCGGGTTTCCATATCATCGAAGTGTAAAAGCAGGAGGAGCAATATGAAAGACAGTTACGGAAAACTCATCCTGTTCAGAGCGGCAACCGCCGCGGTCATCCTGTATCTGATCCGCCAGAGAACGATTCCCTTTGACCTGCTGGCCATGGTGATCGGCATTTGGATTCGCCGCCCAATCATGCGCGGCGTGATCTTTGCCCTTGAAATACTGAACCTGATGGTAGCTCTTCTTGGATTGTTTTTTGGCAATATTCTCGGCGGCTTGTTTGGTGCTGCGGTGTACGGCCTCTCCATCTATGCGATGTGCCGTCCCGACATCAAAGAGCGATTTCTGTGAGGAGGGGATCATATGACCATCATTGGAATCACCGGCCCCACCGGAGCAGGAAAGACCACCGCTCTGAATGAACTTGTCAAGCTTGGCGGCTGTATTTTCGATGCGGATGCCGTTTACCACGAACTGCTGAAAAGCAATACCGCTTTACGGCGTGAATTGGAGGATCGCTTCGGCCCTCTTACCGATGAAAATGGAGAATTCCAGCGCAAGAAGCTGGGTGCCATCGTTTTTGCCGATCCCGCCGCCCTTGCGGATCTGAATGCCATTGCCCACCGCTATGTGTTCAACGCCATTCGGGAGGAACTGAAAAAACCAGAGATCGCCGCGCTGCCCTGTGCCGCCATCGACGCTATCGCCCTGTTTGAAAGCGGTCTGGCCGACATCTGCGATGCCACCGTGGCCATCACCGCGCCCCCTGAGATTCGGGTGCGCCGTATCATGGAGCGCGAGGGCATTTCCGAGGAGTACGCCCGCAGCCGTGTCCGGGCACAGAAGCCGGACGAATTTTTCACATCCCGCTGCGGATATAATCTTGTCAGCGATTGTGCCAATCCCGAGGACTTCGCCGCCCGGGCCAAGGCACTGTTTGAAGTTATTTTAAACCCTTAATCATCATCAAGGAGGTTTTTCACATGGAAGAGAAAGAACTGACCGTGGGCCAGCAGCTGCGCAAGGCTCTGACCTATCAGAGAAAGAACGGCTATGACTGCCTGCAGCCCGGTGAGCTGGAAGCCATCGATGTCTACTGCGAGGCTTATAAGCAGTATCTGGATGCCGGTAAGACTGAGCGCGAGTGCGTTGACCGTACCGTCGCCATGGCCGAGGCCGCCGGTTTCCGTCCCTTCAAGCGGGGCATGGAGGCCAAGCCCGGTGATAAGTATTACTATGTGAACCGTGACCGTGCCATCATGCTGGCCGTCATCGGCAAGAAGAGTCTGGCTGAGGGTGCCGCCATCGGTGCCGCTCACATCGATTCCCCCCGTCTGGATCTGAAGCCCAACCCCCTGTACGAGTCCGACGAGCTGGCCTTCTTCAAGACCCACTACTACGGCGGTATCCGCAAGTATCAGTGGCTGGCCATTCCTCTGGAACTGCACGGTGTCATCGCCCTGAAGAACGGCGAGAATGTCCGCGTTTCCGTGGGCAACGGTGAGGGCGATCCTCTGTTCACCATCGACGATCTGCTGCCCCATCTGGGTGCCGGTCAGGCCGGCAAGACCGTTGCCGAGTTCGTTCCCGCCGAGAATCTGAACATTCTGGTGGGCAGCCGTCCTCTGGCTGACGACGACGGTGCCGACCGCGTGAAAATCGCCGTTTTGGAGCTGCTCAACCGCAAGTACGGCATCGTGGAGGAGGACTTTATCTCCGCCGAGCTGATGGCCGTTCCCGCCTACAACGCCCGCGACATCGGCTTCGACCGCTCCATGATCGGTGCCTACGGTCACGACGACCGCGTCTGCGGCTATGCCGCTCTGGCCGCTCTGCTGGAGCTGGATGTTCCTCAGCGCACCGCCGTGTGTATGCTGGCCGACAAGGAGGAGATCGGCTCTGAGGGCGTCTCCGGTATGAAGTCTGCCTGCTTCGACACCTTCATGGAGGATCTGTGCGAGGCTCAGAATGTTCCCCTGCGTGCCTGCTATGAGAAGTCCTTCTGCCTGTCCGCCGATGTGACCGCCGCTTATGATCCCAACTTCGCCGAGGTCTATGAGAAGCGCAACAGCGCTCTGGTCAACTACGGCATGGGTCTGTGCAAGTACACCGGCGCCCGCGGCAAGTCCGGGGCCTCCGATGCCTCCGCCGAGGTGGTGGCCTATGCCCGCCGCATCTTCGACGAGGCCAATGTGGTCTGGCAGATGGCCGAGCTGGGCAAGGTCGATGCCGGCGGCGGCGGTACCGTTGCCGCCTACATGGCCGAGCGCAACATCGACACTCTGGGTGCCGGTGTCCCCGTCCTGTCCATGCACGCTCCCTATGAAACTGTGGGCAAGCTGGACTGCTATATGACCTATAAGGGCATGAAGGCCATTTTCGAGGCCGATGCCTGATTTTACAAAGAAGGAGAACAGATACTATGCTGTCCTTTGAGAACGATTATAACCGCGGTGCCCATCCCGAAATTCTGCGCCGCTTCATCGAAACCAATATGGATATGGAAGTGGGCTACGGCAACGACAGCTTCTGCGTCTCCGCCCGGGAGAAGATCCGTCAGGCCTGCGTCTGCCCCGAGGCTGAGGTCCACTTCATCTCCGGCGGCACCCAGACCAACGCCATCGTCATTGACGCCATGCTGGCTAAGTACGAGGGCGTGGTTTCCGCCGAAACCGGTCATATCCATGTCCATGAGTCCGGTGCTGTGGAGTTCACCGGTCACAAGATCCTGACCCTGCCCGAACACGACGGCAAGATGGATCCCGCAGAGCTGACCGCTCTGCTGGAGAGCTTCTGGGCCAATGCCGACCACGACCACATGGTGTTCCCCGGCATGGTCTACATCTCCCATCCCACCGAGCGCGGCACCCTCTACTCCAAGGCCGAGCTGTCCGCCCTGTCCGAGGTCTGCCGTAAGTATGAGCTGCCTCTGTTCATGGACGGTGCCCGTATGGGTTACGGTCTGATGAGCTATGAGAGCGATCTCACTCTGGCTGACATCGCCACCTACTGCGATGCCTTCTACATCGGAGGCACCAAGGTGGGCGCTCTGTGCGGCGAGGCCGTGGTCTTTACCCGCAACGCCCCCAAGCACTTCTTCAGCACCATCAAGCAGCACGGCGCTCTGCTGGCCAAGGGCCGACTGCTGGGTATCCAGTTCGACACCCTGTTCACCGATGACCTGTATCTGAAGATCTCCCGCCACGCCATCGACATGGCCAAACAGGTCCGTGACGGCTTCGTGGCCCGCGGCTATGAATTGGGCTGGGAATCGCCCACCAACCAGCAGTTCATCGTTCTGGAGAACAGCGAGATGGCCCGCCTGAAGGACAAAGTTCGTTTCTGTGTCTGGGAGGATCGTGACGCCAACCATACCGTCGTCCGTTTTGCCACCAGCTGGGCTACCTCTGAGGAGGATCTGGCTGAGCTGTGGAAGATCGTTGACAATAAGTAAAGAGGAAAAGGAGCGCCTGCGGGCGCTCCTTTTTTGATTAAAACCCGCCCCATCCCGCCAAACTAGCGTGGGGGAGGGAAGTGCCATGGAAGAAAACACACAGGAACAACTGGAACAGCTGACGGATCTCGGTTCGTCGGTGATCTGCACGCAGCGGGGGAGCGTCTATATTCTGACCATCGTGGGTCAGGTGGAGGGGCACCAGCTTCTGCCGCCGGACACCAAAAGCACCAAGTATGAGCATGTGCTGCCTCTGCTGGCATCCATCGAGGGGAACGCCCGTATCGACGGACTTTTGCTCCTGCTCAATACCGGTGGGGGAGATGTGGAGGCGGGGCTTGCCATCTCGGAGCTGGTGGCCTCCATGTCAAAGCCCACCGTATCGCTGGTGCTGGGAGGGAGCCACTCCATCGGAGTGCCGCTGGCGGTGGCGGCGGA
This sequence comes from Lawsonibacter sp., assembly GCA_045632045.1. Taxonomy (GTDB): domain Bacteria; phylum Bacillota; class Clostridia; order Oscillospirales; family Oscillospiraceae; genus Lawsonibacter. The sequence continues at coordinate 6,735 of JAZQVX010000097.1, read as the reverse complement.
CAGATCCTTTATCGCGCCATCTGCCGCCATGACCATCCATCCTGTTCGGCTTAACGGCATGATCATCGGGGTGCCCCAGATGTTTTACTACTTTGAGCGCATTCAGGAGCGCATCGTCCAGTTCGTTACCGCCAACAGCCATATCAGGCGGGAGGACTTTACACGCCTTATGCTGCAAACCGGAGAACTGGCTGCCGATGTGGGAACCGTGATCTATGGAGCCGAGGCGGTGGAACTGGGACTCATTGACGCGCTGGGCGGGCTGTCCGATGCGCTGGAAAGTCTGTATACCATGATCGAAGAAACACGCCGGCCGGAATGATACCGGTCGGCGTTTACATAATTTCATAAAAAGGGGACTGGAATCTTTGTTCGAAGTGTGCTATACTAAACTGAATTCGAATTGTCACGAAAGGAGCCTGAAGGAATATGGCACAGTCCGAGAAAAAACCTGCCTCCCGCGCCTCCGGCGGCGGAAAGCGTACCGCCCCTTCCGGCAGTAACAATACAAAAAAGAATACCGGCGCCAAGAACGCGTCCAAGAAGAACACTGCGTCCAAGGCTGCTTCTTCCGGTGCCCGCACCCAGAAGAGCGCCCCCGCACAGCAGAACCGCCGTCCCATCCGCCGTGAGGTCTGGGCGCTGGTCTGTGCCGCGCTGGCAGTGTTTTCTGTGCTGGGCTGCTTCGGCGTAGAGGCCATCTTCATCGACTTCTTCTGCGGCCTGATGAAGGGTCTGCTGGGCTATGGCTTCTGGGTGGTGCCTGCCGCGCTGGTGCTGGCCACCTACATTCTGGCCTTCCACAGAGGGCGCCCTGTCCGTCTGCGCCTGTTCTGTGCCCTTATGCTGCCTGTGTTTATCTCCGCCGTAATCCACAGCCTGCTGGCCAAGAGCATGGACTGGGGTCTGTACCTTTTCGGCTACCTGTGGAACACCGGCAAGGCCATGCACTCCGGCGGCGCACTGGCCGGTATGCTGGCACAGAGCTGTGTGACCCTGTTCAGCAATCTGGGTGCCTTCATCATCTTCGCCATGGTCATCATCGTGCTGTCGCTGGCTGCCTTCAACCGCGGCCTGATGGATGTGGCCGACTGGATCTTCAACCGTCCCCGCTATGAGTATGAAGAGGAGCCCGAACGCCCCCGCCGTGTCCGTGAGGAGATGGAGCCTCCCATCCGTGAGAGCATTCCCGAACCCATGGAGAATACCGCCCGCCGCCGTGTGGTCTATGACATCCCTGTGGAGGACGGACCTCTGATGGGCAGCGCTTCCGCCCCTGTGGAGCCCGAACCCAAAAAGAAAAAAGAGAGCTTCTTTAACCGCATCGCCCGGGTACCCAGTCCCGATCAGGTCCTCGCCGAGCAGAAGAAGCCCGTCGTGGAGGAGAAGAAGCCTGTGGCGGTGGAAGAGCCGGTGCAGCCTGTCGTGGCTCAGCCCGAGCCTCCCAAGCCTGCTCCCGGGGTTGTGGAGCCCAAGACCGTGGCACCTCCCGTGCCTCTGGATGTGGCCGAGCCTGTTGCGCCTGTTGCTCCCGCCCCTGTCCAGCCTGCCCCCAAGTCTGACAAGGTCAGCAAGCAGGATACCCAGGTGGCCGCTATGCAGGTGGCCGAGGACATCCAGCGCGGTTTGGATGCTCAGGAGGAAGAGATCCCCTATCAGTACCCCCCGCTGTCCCTGCTGACGGAAGGGGAGGGCGGTCTGGGCGGTGACGCCATGGCAGAACTCAATGCCAACCGCCAGCGTCTGGCCGATACCATTCGCTCCTTCGGCATCGACGCCAATATCATCAATGTGACCCGCGGTCCCTCTGTTACCCGCTATGAGCTGGAGCTGGATCAGGGCGTGCGTCTGAATAAGCTGACCAATCTGGCCGACGACATCGCGCTGGCTCTGGGTGCCACAGGCGTGCGTATTGCCCCCATTCCCGACCAGATCTCCATGGTGGGTATCGAGGTGCCCAACAAGCTGGTTTCTCCTGTCAATATCCACTCGGTCATCGGCTCCAAGGCCTTTACCGAGAGCAAGTCCAAGGTGTCCTTTGCCGTGGGTAAGGACATCGGCGGCAATGCCATCGTGGGCAACATCGCTAAGATGCCCCATATGCTCATTGCCGGTACCACCGGCTCCGGTAAGTCCGTGTGTACCAACTCGCTGATTATCTCCCTGCTCTATAAGGCCACCCCCGAGGAAGTCCGCCTCATCATGGTGGACCCCAAGATGGTGGAGCTGGGCATTTATAACGGCATTCCCCATCTGCTCATCCCTGTGGTCACTGATCCCAAGAAGGCCGCCGGCGCTCTGCAGTGGGCGGTGTTCGAGATGATGAAGCGCTATAAAGCCTTCTCTGAGGTGGGTGTCCGTGATCTGGCCTCCTACAACGCCAAGGCCGCCAAGACTGAGGGTATGGAAAAGATGCCCCAGGTGGTCATCATCATCGACGAGCTGGCCGACCTGATGCTGGTAGCCGCCAAGGAAGTGGAAGAATCCATCTGCCGCGTGGCTCAGATGGGTCGTGCCTCCGGTATGCACCTCATCATCGCCACCCAGCGTCCCTCTGCCGATGTCATCACCGGCCTGATGAAGGCCAATATCCCCAGCCGAATCGCTTTCGCCGTTGCCTCCAGTCTGGAATCCCGCATCATTCTGGACATCACCGGCGCAGAAAAGCTGGTGGGCCGCGGTGATATGCTGTACTTCCCTCTGGGCAGCGGCAAGCCTACCCGTGTGCAGGGCTGTCTGATCACTGATCAGGAGGTCGCAAGCGTGGTAGAGTTCATCAAGCAGACCGGCAGCGCCCAGTACGACGATGCCGTCATGCAGGAGATCGAGCAGCATGCGGCCGAGAAGGAAAAGGGCGCCAAGGGCGGAAACGGTGGCGGAAACGCTTCTGCCGAGGATGCCGGCGGCGACTACGACGAGCTCATCGATCAGGCCACCGAGGTGGTGGTGGAGACCGGCATGGCCTCCGTTTCCATGCTCCAGCGCCGCCTGAAGCTGGGCTATGCCCGCGCCGCCCGACTGGTGGACCAGCTGGAGGACAAGGGTATCGTCGGCCCCTTTGAGGGATCCAAGCCCCGTCAGGTGCTGATCACCAAGGAACAGTGGCAGGAACTGAAGTACCGCCAGGGTACCGTGGTGGGCAATATGCCCCAGAGCGCGCCTGCTCCTTTTGATGTGGGTGAGCCTGCGGCTGATCCCTTCCATGACGAGGGTATGATGCCCGCATCCGATCTGGCTGATATGCTGGATGAGGCGGCCGAAGATACGCTGTAAACTTTCCTAAATTTTGGTTAGCCTCTTTACAGAATTCGTCTTTTGGAGTACACTGTTAGCAAGGTAAAGACACAGGAGGGAATTGTATGGGAGATATGGATTTCACCAGAAAGTTCAGTTTGGGTGACCAGCGTGATCTGGAGATCAAGGCTATTTTGTCCTCGGTCTATCAGGCACTGCGGGAAAAGGGCTATGATCCCATCAATCAGATCGTGGGCTATATCCTCTCTGAGGATCCGACCTACATCACGACCCACAAAAATGCCCGTGCCCTGATCCGTAAGGTAGACAGAGACGAGCTGCTGCAGACTCTGGTCAAGTACTACCTGAACCACTGATATAACGATCAACCCCGGCGCAACATCTGTTGCGCCGGGGTTTTTGTGTTTACAGAAGAGATTTGATATAGTCCAGACCGACTTTTGCGGCATTTTCGGGAGGTGCCGCCCGGAACTCGGAGAGGAGATAGCCCTCAAAGCCAACTTCCTTCAAAACGGCAATAAGAGCAGGGAAGTCAAAGCGCTTTCCCTCAGGAACCATGCGCTCGGGATCGGAAATATCCACCTGCCCCAACAGGTCGCCATAAGTGCGAATATCGGTGGTAAAATCTTCCTTGTTATACGCAATGTGCATGGTGTCGATCTGCAGCTGCAGGGCGGGGGAGTGGAAGGAGCGCACGCATTCGCCGGCCTCGGCAATGGTCTGATAGGTGTCGCCGTCCAGTTCGCTCATGGCCTCCAGCATCACTTTTACGCCCAGCCGCTCTGCTTTGTCCAGGATGACGGTCATGCTTTTGCGGAACTGCTTCTCATAAGTTTCCCAATCGCCCGCCACAGCCACGCGGCCGCGTACGGTACCGATGATGAGCTTGGCGTCCAGCTTTTTGCAGATGTCCAGATGCCCCAGCATCCGCTTCACGGCCTCAGCGCGGTTGTCCTCGTCGGCGGAGCTGATGGAGAAGCCGTCTGCGCCGCAGATACGGCCGGTGGCCAGACCGGACACCTTGACCCCATAGCGCTCCATGGCGGCGAAAATGGCCTCCACCTCCACATCGTCGGGGTGGTTGACGGTGACGGAAACGGCGTCATAGCCCAGTTCGGCGGCCCGGGCAAAGACCTCCTCCACGCTGCCCAGCAAAGGAGCGGTGGCGGTAGGGAAGGTGCCGTCGGCGATGACGACGCTGGTTTTCATGGACATAGTGATCCCTCCGATTTTACTTTATCTGGTAAGGCCAGTATAGCACCCACACCCTGGCAAGTCAATCGGCGGCAAAAGTCCATCGAATCGGGTCTGACGATTGAAAATTTGTCCCGTATGTCTGTTGCTCCCCGGGGAGATACTGAAACCACAGTATTGGATCGGGAGGAAACGCAGATGCAGCATAAAGTGGAACTGGCGGGGGTCAATACAGCCAAACTCAAGGTGCTGAAGGGGGAGGAAACGCAGCAGCTGCTCCGTCGGGCCCGGGAGGGGGATGCTGTTGCCCGGGATGAACTTATTGCGGGGAACCTGCGCTTGGTCCTGTCTGTGATCCAGCGTTTCTCCAACCGGGGCGAGAACATGGACGACCTGTTTCAGGTGGGCTGTATCGGCCTGATCAAGGCCATCGACAACTTCGAACTGGACAGGGGACTGCGGCTGAGTACCTATGCCGTCCCCATGATCATCGGCGAGATTCGCCGCTATCTCCGGGACAACAGCACTATGAGAGTTTCGCGCTCCATGCGGGACACGGCCTATAAAGTTCTGCAGGCCAAGGAGGCCTATATGGCGCAGTACCAGCGGGAACCCAGCGTGGACGAGATCGCCAAAATTCTGGAACTGCGCCGGGAGGATGTGGTTTTTGCGCTGGATGCCATCGTGGAGCCGGTCTCCCTCTATGAACCTGTGTTCTCCGACGGCGGGGACACCATCTGCGTGATGGATCAGGTGCGGGACACCAAAAACACCGATGAACAGTGGACTGAGCGCATCGCCCTGAAGGAGGCTCTCTCCCATCTGACCCAGCGGGAGAAAGAGATCCTGAACCTGCGTTTTTTTCAGGGCAAGACCCAAATGGAGGTGTCCTCTGAGATTGGAATCTCGCAGGCGCAGGTGTCTAGATTGGAAAAAGGGGCCCTTCAGCAGATTCGTCGGGAGCTTTAACCCAATGACACATCCAAGATCATCATCACCAGAAACCCCGCCATGACCCCCAGCGTGCCCACATGGTTATCCTGCTGCTCGGTACAGCCGGGAATGAGCTCTTCCACCACCACATAGAGCATGGCACCCGCCGCGAAGGAGAGCAGCCACGGCAGCAGGGGCTCCACCGTTCCAACCAGAACAACGGTCAGCAGGGCGAAAATGGGTTCAACAATCCCGGACAGAGCCCCGAAGAAAAAAGCTCTGCCCCGACTCATGCCCTCCTGCCGCAGGGGGAGGGAGATGGCTGCACCCTCGGGAAAATTCTGGATCCCGATGCCCAGAGCCAGCGCAAAGGCAGAAGTCAGCCGCGCCGGGTCGGCTGACCCCACCGCGTTGGCGAACGATACGCCAATAGCCATACCCTCTGGAATGTTGTGCAGCGTCACCGCCAGCACCAGAAGCCACACGCTGCTCCTGCCTTCGAGGGGAAAAATATCGGGGGAGAAGTGGGGGAGCAGTCCGTCCATAGCCAGCAGGAACCCAATCCCCAGTACTACTCCGCCCGCCGCCGGAAGCCAGCCCACCATGCCGCTCTCCTCCGCCTGTTCAATGGCTGGGATGAGCAGTGACCACATACTTGCGGCGATCATGACTCCGGCGGCAAATCCCAATAGTGCCTGCCGCAGTTTTGCCGATGTACCCGGGCCAAACAAAAATACAAAAGCCGCGCCCAGCGCCGTCATCACGGCAGTGAATGAGGTGCCCAGAGCGGCATAAATCAGTCCTTGTGTCACCATGAAAGTCCTTTCTGAAACCGGGGCGCAGATTGCGCCGTGCCAATCTTCCGATACAGCCTATGCAGGGCACGAAAAAGCGGCACACAGTTCTATGCTGTGTGCCGCTTCAATCGTCGTGGTGACTGCCCGGGGGCGGGGCGTGCCGTTCCCGACCGGGATCGGATGGGGTAGAGGCGGGGGAGATGGCTCCCTTGCCGAATTTTGCTCTGATGTCGTCCATGGTGTGCTCAAGCCGGGAGAGCTTCTCACGCTTTTCCCGGGCGGCATCTCCCATGAGATCGAACTGGGTACAGATGTCGGACTCGTGACTGAGATACAGCGCGGTGACGGTGAGAGCCCGGACAGGAGCGTCCATATTCCAGCACTCCCTCGCAAGAGCAAAGGCTATTTCTGCAATTTCCCGGCCCAGATCGGTGGGATTTTCCAACTGGTGCTGCCGACTGATGTCCCGAAAGTCCGGATCCCGGATGGAGAGAGAAACGCCGCCGCATTTCATGTTGTGCTTTCGAAGGCGGAAGGCGACCTGATCGGCCAGCAT
>JAZQVX010000096.1:0-3437 GCA_045632045.1 Lawsonibacter sp. | reverse complement strand
GAGGAGGTGTTCGCATAATGACCGCTTACGACATCATCAAGCGCCCCATCATCACCGAGCAGTCCATGGAGCAGACTGAGATGAAGCGCTACACCTTCGAGGTCGCCAAGACCGCCAACAAGATCGAGATCGCCAAGGCTATCGAGGAGATCTTCGGTGTTAAGGTCGCCAAGGTGAACACCATCAACATGCAGGGCAAGGCCAAGCGCATGGGCATGCGTCCCGCTGGCCGCCGCGCCAACTGGAAGAAGGCCATGGTCACCCTGACCGCCGATTCCAAGACCATCGAGCTCTTCGAGGGCATGGTGTAAGGAGGAGAATGAGAAATGGCTATTAAGACTTTTAAGCCCACTACCCCCTCCCGCCGTCACATGACTGTGTCCGCCTTCGAGGGGATCGACAAGAAGGCCAAGCCCGAGCGTGCTCTGACTGAGGTCCTGAAGAAGCACTCCGGCCGCAACAGCTACGGCCGCATCACCGTCCGTCATCGCGGCGGCGGCAACAAGCAGAAGTACCGTATCATCGACTTCAAGCGCGACAAGGAGGGTACCGCTACTGTTATCAACCTGCAGTACGATCCCAACCGTTCCGCTAACATCGCTCTGATCGAGTACGAGGATGGCGAGCGCCGCTACATCCTGGCTCCCGTCCATCTGAAGGCTGGTCACAAGATCATGACCGGTCCCGATGCCGACATTCTGCCCGGCAACTGCCTGCCCATCGCCAACATTCCCGTCGGCGAGATCATCCACTGCATTGAGCTGTACCCCGGCAAGGGCGCTCAGCTGGTCCGCGCCGCCGGCGTGTTCGCTCAGCTGATGGCCAAGGAGAACGGCATGGCTCAGATCCGTATGCCCTCCGGCGAGGTTCGCCTGGTTCGCGAGAACTGCAAGGCCACCATCGGCCAGGTCGGCAACACCGACTGGGCTAACATCCAGATCGGTAAGGCTGGCCGTAAGCGTCACATGGGCTGGCGTCCCACCGTTCGCGGCTCTGTCATGAACCCCAACGACCATCCCCACGGCGGTGGTGAGGGTAAGTCCCCCGTCGGCCGTCCCGGCCCTGTCACTCCCTGGGGCAAGCCCGCTCTGGGTTACAAGACCCGCAAGACCAAGTGCCGCACTGACAAGTTCATTGTCAAGCGCCGCAACGCTAAGTAAGGAGGCAGTGTAAAAGATGAGCAGAAGCATTAAGAAAGGCCCCTTTTGCGCTCCCGAGCTGCTGAAGCGGGTCGATGAGATGAATAAGAACAACGAGAAGAAGGTTCTGAAGACCTGGAGCCGTTCCTCCACCATCTTCCCCTCTTTCGTTGGTCATACCTTCGCCGTTCATGACGGCAAGAAGCACATGCCCGTTTATGTGACCGAGGATATGGTCGGCCACAAGCTGGGCGAGTTCGTTCCCACCCGCACCTTCAAGGGTCATGCGGGTTCCAAGACCGGTAAGTAAGGAGGAGAGAAACAATGGAAGCTAAAGCAAAACTGTCTTACCTGCGCATCTCTCCCCGTAAGGTTCAGATCGTTCTGGATCTGATCCGCGGCAAGGATGTGGCCACCGCTGCCGCCATCCTGATGCAGACCCCCAAGGCCGCTTCTGAGCCTGTTCTGAAGCTGCTGAAGAGCGCCGCTGCCAACGCTGAGAACAACCACGGCATGGATCCCTCCAAGCTGTATGTTTCCACCTGCCTGGCTACCCCCGGCCCCATCATCAAGCGCATCATGCCCCGTGCTCAGGGCCGCGCTTACCGCATCAACAAGCGCACCTCTCACATCACCATCGTTGTGAGCGAGCGCGCCTAAGAAGGAGGAGTAACAACTATGGGACAGAAAGTTAATCCCCACGGCCTGCGCGTGGGCGTTATCAAGGATTGGGACTCCCGTTGGTACGCCTCCAACGAGAAGGTCGGCGATCTGCTGGTCGAGGATAAGAAGATCCGCGACTACCTGAAGAAGACTCAGTTTGGCGCCGGTGTGCCCAAGGTTGAGATCGAGCGCGACAACGCTAAGGTTCGCGTTTACCTGCACTGCGCCCGCCCCGGTGTTGTCATCGGCAAGGGCGGCGAGGACATCAAGAAGATCGAGGCTGCTCTGACCAAGCTGACCGGCAAGGTTATCGACCTGAAGATCGTTGAGGTCCGCGATGTTGACACCAACGCTCAGCTGGTCGCTGAGAACATTGCTCAGCAGATCGAGAAGCGTATCTCCCACCGCCGCGCCATGAAGAATGTCATGGGTCGCGCTATGCGCGCTGGCGCTAAGGGCATCAAGGTGTCCTGCTCCGGCCGTCTGGGTGGCCGCGAGATCGCCGGCAACGAGCACTATCATGAGGGTACCATTCCTCTGCAGACCCTGCGCGCCGACATCGACTACGGCTTCGCTGAGGCTGCTACCACCTACGGCCGCATCGGCGTCAAGGTGTGGATTTACAAGGGCGAGGTCCTGACTCAGGCCCTGCGCACCACTCCCCGCACTCTGGACACCTCCAAGCCCTATCAGGAGCGCCGTGAGCGTCCCCGCCGCGAGCGCCGCGATGGCGACCGCCGCCAGGGCTTCAACCGCGATCGTAACAACAACAATCGCAACAACGGTGGTTTCCGCCGTAACACTCCTAAGGAAGGAGGGGCTCAGTAATGCTGCTCCCTAAGCGCGTAAAGTATCGCCGCGTCCACCGCGGTCGTATGAAGGGCAAGGCCATGCGTGGCAACTTCGTCTCCCACGGCGAGTTCGGCCTGATGGCCACTGAGCCCAGCTGGATCACCAGCAACCAGATCGAGGCTGCTCGTATCGCCATGACCCGTCACACCAAGCGTGGCGGTAAGGTCTGGATCAAGATTTTCCCCGACAAGCCCATTACTGAGAAGCCCGCTGAGACCCGAATGGGTTCCGGTAAGGGTTCCCCCGAGTACTGGGTGGCCGTGGTCAAGCCCGGCCGCGTGATGTTCGAGATCGCCGGCGTTTCCGAGGAAGTCGCCCGCGAGGCTCTGCGACTGGCTATGCATAAGCTGCCCGTCAAGTGCAAGATCGTGAAGCGTGAAGAGACTGTGGAAGGCGGTGAGGCATAATGAAGGCTAACGATATTCGCAAGATGTCCGGCGCTGAGCTGGAGACCAAGCTGGCTGATCTGAAGAAGGATCTGTTCAATCTGCGCCTGCAGCATGCCACCAACCAGCTGGACAACCCCGTCCGCATCGCTGAGGTCAAGAAGGACATCGCCCGTGTGAAGACCATCATCCGTGAGCAGCAGCTCACCGCCACCAAGTAAGAGGAGGACTAGACAATGGAAAACAGAACTTCTTCTCGTAAGACCAGAGTCGGCCTGGTGGTTTCTGACAAGATGGACAAGACCGTCGTGGTCGCCATCGCTGACCGCGTGGCTCATCCTCTGTATAAGAAGATCGTTAAGAGAACCTATAAGCTGAAGGCTCATGACGAGCTGAA
>JAZQVX010000095.1:0-5056 GCA_045632045.1 Lawsonibacter sp. | reverse complement strand
AAGGCAGGTGGTAGGCGGAGGCCACGGCGAATTCGCCCCCGGAGACGCGCTTGGCGGCCTTCTTCAGGGCGAACTTGGAGATGTCGATGCCGGCGATGGCAGCGTTGACGGTGCCCGCGATGCCGGCGGTGTAATAGCCCTCGCCACAGCCGCAGTCCAGCACGGCGCAGTCTGATTTGCCATCCAGAGTCTCCGCCGTCACGGCGCACAGGGCCTCTCGCAGGGGAGCGTAGTACCCCGCGTCCAGAAAGGCGGTGCGGGCTGCCACCATGGCCTTGTCGTCGCCGGGGTTTTTGGAGTTTTTCTGGTTGGCGGGGAGGAGATGGGTATAGCCCGCCGCCGCCACATCGAAGCAGTGGTTGGCGGGGCAGCGATAGGTGTTCTCCTGCCGGATGAGAGGGGCGGCGCAGTTGGGGCAGCGGAAAAGGGAAGTGTTGTTCATAACGGTAGGCTCCTTGGAATGGAAACTTGGCTCTCCCTCTGGGGGAGCTGTCATTTGCGAAGCAAATGACTGAGGGGGCACGCCCTCTCCGCCCCGTTGGGGCACCTCCACCATGGGGGGAGGCAAGGTTCGTCTGGTTGTTGCCCCCATTATACCAAACCCGCCCCCGAAAAACAACCCGCCCATTTGAAAAAATACATCGAAATTTTGTTTCAGTTGTGGTATGATAGGAGATGAACATCCCGTATGATAACTGCCGCAGACAGCGGGCGCACACTGTGCGCCCCTACAAAACGGAGGTTTCCGATGAAACAACTGGAAGATATCCTCGCCATCATCACCGAGCTGGAGCGTCTCTACCCCGAGGGGCCCGATCTGTGCTCGCTGGAATATAACAAGGACTATGAGCTGCTCTTCTCCGTCCGTCTGGCCGCCCAGTGTACCGACGAGCGGGTCAATCAGGTCACACCCGGTCTGTTCTCCCGCTTCCCCACTCTGGAGGCACTGGCCGCCGCTGATGTTGCCGAGGTGGAAGAGCTTGTCCACTCCACCGGCTTTTTCCGCGCCAAGGCAAGGGACATTGTGCTGGCCTCTCAGATGCTGGTGGAACAGCACGGGGGCAAGGTTCCCGGCACAATGGAAGAGCTGCTGAAGCTGCCCGGTGTGGGGCGCAAGACCGCCAATCTCATGCTGGGGGATGTGTTCAAGGTCCCCGGCGTGGTGGTGGCCGACACCCACTGCATCCGCATCACCGGCCTGCTGGGGCTGACCGACGGCAGCAAGGACCCCACCAAGGTGGAGATGCAGCTGCGCAAGGTGCTGCCCCCCGAAAAATCCAACGATTTCTGTCACCGCATGGTGCTCCACGGCAGAGCCGTCTGCGTCGCCCGCCGCCCCCAGTGCGAAAACTGCACCCTGCGAATGTGGTGTGACCATTTTATTAAGGGAGAAGAAAAGAAATGAAGAAGAACAAACTCGTTACCCGCTGGCTCATCTATGTGGCCGGTATGTCTGTTCAGGGTCTGGGTCTGTACTTAAATGCCCGCTGCGGACTGGGTACTTCCGCGCTGCTGGGCGTGGCCTATGTGCTGGGTCTGTACTGGGGCGTCAGCTTCGGCGACGCGACCAAGATCATCTTCGCCCTCTACATTGCCGCCCAGTTTGTGGTGCGGGGCTGGAAAAAGAAGCAGTGGCGCGATCTGCTTCAGCTGCCCGTGGCCATCTTCGTGGGTGAGGTGTTCAACCTGCTGGACAAGGTCATCCCCGTGGAGATGCTCCAGTCCGGCTGGGGGATGCGCATTTTCGTCCTGCTGTGTGCCGTCACCTTCAACGGTATCGGCGCCACCCTCGCCGTCAATATGCGGCTGATGCCCTCTCCCGGCGACGGCATCGTCCAGGCACTGGCCGACCGCACCGGCATGGAGATGGGCAAGATGAAGCGCATCGCCGACTGCACCCTCGTGGTGTGCGCCGCGGTGCTCAGCTTCGCCCTCTTCGGTCGTCTGGAGGGCGTGGGCATCGGAACCATCATCGCCATGTTCGCCGTGGGCAAGATCATCTCTATGTGCAACCGCGTCTTCGGCGATAAGATCCGTATCGCCGCCGGTATGCAGTAAGAGGAGGGGACACCATGGCATATCGCCCCTTAGCCGATGAGATCCGCCCCACAAGTCTGGACGAGGTGGTGGGGCAGACTCACATTCTGGGCAAGGACGGACTGCTGAGAAGAGTGATTGAGGGGGGCAACATCCCCAACCTCATCTTCTACGGCCCCTCCGGCACCGGAAAGACCACCGTGGCCAACATCATCGCCCAGCGCACCAACCGCCCCCTGTATCGGCTCAATGCCACCACCGCCTCCATCAGCGACATCAAGGACATCATGGCCGACATCGGCACCCTGTTGGCCCCCGAGGGCGTGCTGCTCTATCTGGACGAGATCCAGTACTTCAACAAAAAGCAGCAGCAGTCCCTGCTGGAGTTCATGGAGAACGGCAAGATCACCCTTATCGCATCCACCACCGAAAACCCCTTCTTCGCCGTGTTTGGGGCGGTTTTGTCCCGCGCCACGGTCTTCGAATTCAAACAGATCACCGCCGCCGATGCCCTGCCCGCCATCGACAGAGGCATCGCCATCATGGAACAGCGCCTTGGAGCGCAGGTCGTCTGCGAGGACGGCGTCCGGGAACATATCGCCGCCGCCTGCGGAGGCGACATCCGCAAGGGTATGAACGCCATCGAGCTTTTACTCACCTCTGCCAAGCGCGAGCAAGGAAAACTCCTTGTCACACTTGCGGACGCGAAAACGGTGGCCCAGAAGTCTGCCATGCGCTATGACCGGGAGGGGGACTCCCATTTTGACATCGCCTCCGCTCTGATGAAGTCCATGCGGGGCTCCGACCCCGACGCGGCTTTGCACTATCTGGCCCGGTTTATGGAGGCGGGGGATCTCATCACCCCCATCCGCCGCATTCTCTGCTCTGCCAGCGAGGATGTGGGCATGGCCTATCCCCAGGCCGCCTTCATCGTCAAGGCGCTGGTGGACAACGCCCTGCAGCTTGGCCTGCCCGAGGCGCGGCTCCCGCTGGCACAGGCCGTTGTCCTGCTGGCCACCGCCCCCAAGTCCAACTCGGTTTATGAGGGCATCGCCGCCGCCATGTCTGATGTGCGCAAGGGAAAGGTGGGCTCCATTCCCCGGGAAATGCAGAATGTCCACGCCGACTCCGCCGGGATGGAACGGGAGCAGGGCTACCGCTATCCCCACGACTTTGGCGGCCACTGGGTCAAGCAGCAGTATCTTCCCGACGAACTGGCGGGAACCACCTATTACCGCTACGGCGACAACAAGACGGAACAGGCCGCAAAGCGGTACTGGGACGAGATCAAAAAAGGAAACTGAGAAGCATGGAATATGTTGAGATTCTGGCCATGGTGTGTCCGCTGGTGTTTCTGGGGGGACTGATTGACGCGGTGGCGGGGGGCGGAGGGCTTATCACCCTGCCGGCCTATCTGCTGGCGGGACTGCCGCCCCATGTGGCATCCGCCACCAATAAGTGCGGCAATGTATTCGGTACACTGCTGTCTACGGCGCGGTTTTTGCGCCACGGAGATATCCATATCCCCACTGCCGTGATGGGGGCGCTGACCGCGCTGGTGGGCGCATGGCTGGGCGCGAAGCTCAATATGCTGGTGCCGGAGCGTGTGCTGTATTCCCTTATGCTGGTAGTCGTGCCTGCCATGGCAATCTTCCTCCTGTTCAAGCGCAATTTCGGCACGGAGGATCGCTCTGGAGAGTTGGGCGAGGTCAGACTGCTGGTGCTCTCCGCCCTGATCGGTATGGGCGTGGGTATGTACGACGGCTTCTTTGGCCCCGGTACTGGGACATTTCTGATGCTGGCCTACTCCGGCATCTGTAAGTTCGATCTGCTGAAGGCCTCCGGCAACACCAAGGCCGCCAACTCCGCCAGCAATCTGGCCTCCCTGATCACCTTCGCCCTTGCGGGGAAGGTCATGTGGTCGGTGGGTATCCCCGCCGCCCTTTGCGGCATCGCGGGCAATTATGTGGGCTCCGGTCTGGCGCTGAAAAAGGGCGCGAAGATCATCCGCCCCATGTTTTTCGTGGTGCTGGCCCTGCTCCTGCTGCGCCTTGTGACTGATATGATAGGATAATATGAAAACCGCCGAAGGGATTTCCCTTCGGCGGTTCTTTTATGGATTTAACTGTTTTTATTGGCCTTTATGAACTCATCCATGAGCCACTGCATCTTCTTCGGGGCAAAAATACCCGCAAGGCTCAGAACGGTGAAGGCTCCACCGGTGAGGAGTGCAAACCACCAGCGGATATAATTACCACGGGTTTGAATAAAGACAAATGCGAGGGTAGTCACCATGGCGAAGAAAACGGCGGCGCCCAGAAAAATCAGTCGCTGCTTCATCATATATCACAAACCTCCTTTGCGGTGTCTTTGTGTCTTTAGTGTAATAAAAATGGGGAGGAAGTCAAGCCTCCCGCCCCGAAATTTACAGATTATTCATGGTTTCAGGCGGCGTGGAGAAGCAGTTGACCAGCAGATCCACACAGGCGCTGTAAGACATGAGCCCCAGCTCCTGCCCCTGACTTTTCAGATAACCGTCGTAGACCTGATCCATGGCCTCGTTTGCCGCCTCCCGGGTGGGGGTCTTGAGGGCGTCCCAGTAGTCGTAATTGTCCTGCCAGTCCTTACGGAGCTCCGGGGTGAAGGTCTGGCGCATGACCTCCTCGGCCAGCTGGGGGGAGAGAGCCTGCAGGGCGTTGACCAGATAGATAAGCCCCATGAGATAGCCGGAATACTGATACACCACATCCTCACAGGTGATACAGGCCATGACCCCGAGGAAGCTGCACTCCTGCTCCGAGGCCACCAGACGCTGATGCCCCATCTCGTGGGCGATGGTGGCGGGGACCAGACAGGCCACCTGATCCACATTCACATTGGCCTCCCCGGTGAAGGGGAAATAGATGCCGGTGTAGCCCAGAATGCTTTGCAGACGGGAACAGACAAGGGGTTTCGCCTGTCGGTAGGACAGGGCAAGGTCGGGGAACTGACCGCTCAGATTGTCATAAACGGACAGGCC
>JAZQVX010000094.1:0-6048 GCA_045632045.1 Lawsonibacter sp. | reverse complement strand
CTTCGCCATCACTCAGGGCGACTATATGGCTCTGGTGGAGCATCAGCTGTTCGCCACCAACAAGGATCTGACCGCTCTGATGGAGCAGCTGGCCGCTTCCGAGAAGCATCAGGAGGCCGAGTTTATCTCCATCTTCTACGGTGAGGATGTCACCGAGGAGGACGCTCAGAAGATCGAGGCTCTCTTCGCCGCCGCCTGCCCCAACGCAGAGGTCTCTCTGCTGCCCGGTGGTCAGCCCGTGTACTACTACATGATCTCCGCCGAGTAAAAACCTGATAAAACGGAAACAGGCACAGCAGTTTGATCTGCTGTGCCTGTTCTTGTTTCTCCGGTCCATTTATGATATAATCTGCTGCGATCAGCTCTGTAAACTCAAATCAGGAGGGTTCTCCATGAATATGACGGACAATTTCCTGCAGAACAACAATCTGCGGGATGGCGACGATATTGATTCCCTGCTCGAACTGGCCGACCTGCTCAGACAGCTCCTCACCGACGCGCAGTATTCCGATGTCAGCCGTCTGATCGGCTACACCGTGGAACACAGCTATTACGAGGCCTTCTCCTGGTGCATGGGCATTGTGCAGGAAGCGTTCGAGGACAAAGGCCGCAATTTGAGCGACTTTTCGTGCACCCTCGGAAAATCCATCCCCGATTACGATGCATTTGCCGAAACGCTGCAGGTGGATTTTTCCAGACCCACAAACGACACCAGAACCATCTGCGATCAGAACGGAGAGGTAACTTCCTTTTTCAATATTCTCACCTACCGGACCGGGTATGAGAACATACACCTTGTTTCCTGCGAAAATTTCGACACCAAGGACAACGATTATATCCAGTACAAACTGTTATTTTCCCGAAACTAAAAAATGGGGACTGCATCAGTCCCCATTTCTATTTTTTCCCGCATCCCTCTTCCCACTTCCCGCATCTTTATGGTACAATGATTTATCATCATATTTTCAGGAGGCCCCCATGCCTTACGCCATTCTGACCGTCATTCTGGTCGCCCTTGACCAGCTTGTGAAATATCTGGTGCTCCAGAATATTCCTCTGGGGGAGCATATCCCCTTCATCCCCTACATTCTCGATCTTACTTATGTGAAAAATACCGGTGCGGCATTTTCCATGTTCTCCGAGCATACATGGATGCTCACCCTCGTTTCCGCCGTCATGTCGGTGGTGCTGGCGGTGGCCATCCGGAAGAGCTTTTTCCGTCACCCCCTGGGCAAGACCTGCCTGACCCTCATTCTGGGCGGTGCCATCGGCAATCTCATCGACCGTGCCATGCGTGGCTTCGTGGTGGACATGTTCAATGTGCTGTTCATGCGCTTCGCCGTGTTCAATGTGGCTGACATCTTCGTGGTGGTGGGTGGCTTCGCCGCCGCTCTCTACTACCTGTTTTTGGAGCAGAAGCTGGAGCATCCGGAGGTCAAAGATGACAAAACTGACGCTGATTGCTGATACCGCCGGTGAGCGTTTGGACGCCTTCCTCGCCCGCAGCGTGGAGGATCTCTCCCGCTCCGCCGCCCAGAAGCTGCTGGAGAAGGGGGCCGTCACCATCTCCGGCCGCCCCGCCAAGAAAAACGAGAAGACCGCCGAGGGCATGACCATTGAGGTGGAACTCCCCGATCCCGAGCCCATTGATGTGGTGCCCCAGAACATCCCCCTGGATGTGGTCTATGAGGACGCCGATGTCATCGTCATCAACAAGCCCGTGGGACTGGTGGTACACCCCGCCCCCGGGCATCCCGACGGCACCCTGGTCAATGCCCTGCTCTATCACTGCGGCGACTCCCTGTCCGGCATCAACGGCCAGCTGCGCCCCGGCATCGTCCACCGCATCGACCGGGACACCTCCGGCCTCATCATCGCCGCAAAAAATGACAAAGCCCATGTGGCCCTGGCAGACCAGCTGCAGGATCACTCCCTCGCCCGGGTCTATGAGGCCGTCGTTCACGGCAACATCCGGGAGGACGAGGGCACCGTGGACGCCCCCATCGGCCGCCACCCCATCGACCGCAAGAAAATGGCCATCGACCGCAAGGACGGACGCCGCGCCGTCACCCACTGGACGGTGCTGGGCCGCTACCCCGGCTACACCCACATCCAGTGTCGGCTGGAAACGGGACGCACCCATCAGATCCGCGTCCACATGGCCTCCATCGGACATCCTCTGGTGGGCGACCCCGTCTACGGCGGCAACCGCAAGTCGCTGCCCGGACTGGTGGGCCAGTGCCTCCACGCCCGAAAGCTGCGCTTCATCCATCCCGCCACCCAGTCCCCCCTCGAGGTGGAATGTCCCCTCCCCGACTGGTTTGAGCGGGTACTGCGCCAGATCAACAAATAAGAAAACACCGCTGAATTTCCACAGATTCAGCGGTGTTTGTTCTTTTTTATCCTTTTTTCATCAGCGCCACACGGTCGGCGGGCATCATGCTCCGAAACACCGGGATCTTGACCACCGCATCCAGCAGCAGGTCGCCCAGCACATAGCAGACCACAAACTCACCCAGACCCACGCTCAAAGCGTTGATGGCATAGGCCACCCAGAAACCGGGACCGAAGCCGGTCATGGCAAAGGCGATGACGCCGCCCACGATGACGGCGTTGCACACCACAGGGGGGATGGCCGCCAGACGGCGGTTTTTCATCCGCTGGGTCCACAGGCAGGCCAGCAGAGTGGCCGCCGAACCGGCGATGATGTCCAGCAGTCCGTAGGGGGAGAGAATGTTGGCGATGAAGCAGCCCACGAACAGTCCCGGCGTAGCCGCGGGGATCAGGAAGGGCAGCAGGGTGAGGGCCTCTGCCAGCCGAAACTGCACCCCGGCGTACTGGGGGATGGGCAGCAGCATGGTCAGCGCCGCGTAGGCGCCGCCCAGCATGGCGGCAAAGGTCAGCTCTTTGAGGGTATTTTTGCGCATAAAAAGACCTCCATTTTTTGTTTAGAGAACGGACATCCGGTATTCCGGGCCGAACGAACACGGCGCAGGCCGTGCTTGGACGAGGTGTGGAGAACTCGTCAGGGGGTATCTTACCACAACTTCCCCTCAAAGGCAAGAAAAACCCGCCCCGGAATGACCGGGACGGGTCGAAAGAAATCGGATTTTAAGCTTCCTCAGGGGCTTCCTCGCCCTTGCTGGCGCGAACGCTGCCCAGAATGGTGCGGCCCTCCGCCTGCTTGGCGTGGTTTTCCACATCCATACGGTTCTTGGGGCTGCGAACCAGACAGCCGGCACCCTGAACACAGCCGCCCTCGCAGGCCATACCCTCGATGAAGTTGGCCTCCAGACGGTTGACCTTCAGCTTGCGCAGGGCCATCTCACAGGCGGAGATGCCGTTGCAGACCTCGGGCTTGAAGTCGGCCTCCAGACCACGCTCCTTGATGGTCTGGATCACAGCCTGGGTCACGCCGCCGCTGCGGGCGAAGTTACGGCCATAGCCGCTGGCCTCGTCCAGTTCAGACTCCTCCAGAGTGGTCAGGTCGATGCCCTTGGACTGGAACAGAGCGAACAGCTCCTCATAGGTCAGCACGCAGTCCACGGCGTTCATGGTGCGGCCCAGCTGGAACTCGCGCTTCTTGGCGATACAGGGGCCGATGAAGATGACCTTGGCATCGGGCTCCCGCTCCTTCAGATACAGACCGATGAGAACCATGGGAGAGGGGGTGTGGGAGATGTGATGCTCCAGCTCGGGGAACTTCTTCTTCACGAAGCCCACGAAGCCGGGGCAGCAGGAGGTGGTCAGCATGCCCTTCTCCACCCACTCTTCGGTCTCCCGCTCGGCGACCATATCGCCGCCCAGAGCAACCTCGGACACACCGGCAAAGCCCAGCTGCTTCAGGCCGCTGACGACCTGACCGAAGGTGGCGGGGGCGAACTGACCGGCAATGGAGGGGGCGATGACGGCATAGGTCTTATAGCCCCAGTAGTTGCCGCCGCGGATCATCTGGATGGTGTCCACGATCCAGGACTTGTCCTGAATTGCGCCGAAGGGACACTGGTTGACACAGCTGCCGCAGGAGATGCACTTGCCGGGATCAATGGTGGCCTTCTTGTCGAGGCCCATGGAAATGGCATTGACGGGGCAGCCCTTCTCGCAGGGGCGCTGGGTCTTGACGATGGCGCTGTACTGGCAGGCAGACATACACTTGCCGCAGGTGATGCACTTGGAATGGTCAATTTGGGCACGATGGTTCACAATGGAGATGGCATCCTTGGGGCAGGCGTTGCGGCAGCGGGTGGCCAGACAGCCGCGGCAGGAGGGACCCACGGTGATCTCGGTCACGGGGCACTCGTCGCAGGCGATGGGCATGACCTCCACCACGGCGGGGTTGCTCTTGTCGCCGCCCATGGCCATCTTGATGCGGCTGCCGATGATGGCGCGCTCCTTATAGATGCAGCAGCGCAGATTTGCCTCGGGACCGGGGATGATCTTTTCGGGAATATCCATAATGGCGCCGGTCTGGAGGCGGTCCTCCCAGGTCAGACGGGCGACCTCAGTCAAAACAGAAGATTTCAGCTCCTGGATTTTCGTTTCAAAAGTGTGATGCATACAGTTCTTCCTTTCCGTCGGCATCTTCCGAAAACCTTGGAATTTCCTTCCTTTTTCGCCGCGCCGACCGATATATGCAGTCTTTCTGTCATTTTCCACCCTATTCTACTATCCACCCTCTCCACTGTCAATGTGCATTCTTGCCAGTAATTCAAGGCTATTTTGCGTTTTTTGTTCATTTTACCGCAAAGCACCTCTGACGGCAGGGCTGCATAGCCTGTGGTATCATCCGCGATGGATTGGAGGGGTCTTATATGTCCACTGTGCCTGCCTTTTTTCTGGGGGCAAACTCCCCGGCAGGTTTCTATTCTCTCTACTCAGAACTCATCTCCCCCGCCCGGGCCCGGCGGATCTATCTCATCAAGGGCGGCCCGGGCTGCGGCAAGTCCACCCTCATGCGTCAGGTGGAGCAGCGGGCCCTTCAGGCCGGCCTTTCCGCCCAGCGTATTCTCTGTTCCGGTGACCCGGACTCACTGGACGCCCTGCTGCTGCCGGAAGTGAACATCGCCCTGGCGGATGCCACCGCCCCCCATGTTCTGGAGCCAAAATTCCCCGGCGTGGTGGAGCAGTATGTGGATCTGGGCAGCTGTTACGATCCGGAGGGGCTGCAGGCGGTGCGGGAGGAGATCATGTCCTGCATGACGGGCTATCCCGCCTGCTACCGGAGGGCCTATCGCTGTCTGGAGGCCGCCTTTGAGCTGTCCGAGGATGTCCGGGCCACTCTCCTCACCCCCCAGCTGCGCCAGCGCCTTGCCCGGCGGGCCCGGGGTATCCTGCGCCGGGAGCTTAAGCCCAAAAAGAACGGCGAAAAGGGGCAGGTCACCCGGCGTTTTCTCTCCGCCGTCACCCATAAGGGCTATGTCACCCGCTTCGACACCGCCCTCGCCCTGTGTCCCCGGCTGTATGTGCTGGAGGATCGCTGCGCCCTGGGACACGACCTGCTCATGGAACTGCTGACCGGGGCGGTTGAGGGGGGCTATGATGTCATCTCATGTCCCGATCCCATGGCTCCCGAGCGGCTGCAGCATCTGCTCATCCCTGAGGTGGGGCTGGGCTTCGTCACCTCCACCCCCGCCTGCCCCTTTGAGGGAGAACATATCCGCCGCATTCGCCCGGATTCCGCCCCGGCCGACCGGGAGTGCCGCCCTCAGCTGCGGTTTGCGCTGAAAGTCTCCGCCGCTCTGCTGGATGAGGCCGTCGCCTCACTGGCCCAGGCCAAGGGGATGCACGACGAACTGGAGGGGCTGTATAACCCCTATGTGGATTTCGGGCGGGTCAAAGAGGTCGGCGATCGAATCGTGGAAGAAATTTTTCAAATCTGCAACATCAAATGACCTCCCCCCTTGCGGGGGAGGTGCCGAACGCAGTGAGGCGGAGGGGGTCTGCGGTCAGCATCCACGGCTTACCCCCTCAGTCATTTGCTCCGCAAATGCCAGCTCCCCCGCAAGGGGGGAGCCAAGAAAAAAAGCCCGCTCATACGAGCGGGCTTTT
>JAZQVX010000093.1:0-3617 GCA_045632045.1 Lawsonibacter sp. | reverse complement strand
CTGGTATACAGCGGTCAGACGGAAGGCGTCATTCGCTATGTGTCCTCTCTGGACGGCATCAACCGGCAGTTTACATTCTCACTGGCGGTGGTGCTGGCAATCTGTCTGGCCTTCTTCGCTATGGTCTATTTTTCCAATCTGTATTTTGTTCGTTCCATTGTGGAGCCTCTGGCAGGCATCACCGAAACGGCGCGGCTCATTGCCGACGGCAGTTACGGCGTGCAGATCGAGAAGAAGTTTGACGATGAGATCGGAGAACTGACCGATACCATCAACGATATGTCCCTGAAAATCAAGCAGTCGGAAAAGACCCAAAGTGAGTTTATCTCCTCTGTTTCCCATGAGCTGCGCACCCCGCTGACCGCCATCACCGGCTGGGCGGAAACGATCCAGAGCGGAGAACTGCAAAACCGCAGGGATGTGGACAAGGGCATGGAGATCATCGTGTCTGAGGCCCGCCGTCTGACCAATATGGTGGAGGAGCTTCTGGAGTTCTCCCGCATTGAGGACGGACGATTTACCCTGTCTGTGGAGCCGCTGGATCTGAAGGCGGAGCTGGAGGATGCCGTTTACACCTACAAGGAGTTCTTCCGCAAGGAGGGTATCTCTCTGGAGTACACCGAGTGTGAGGAGGAGATGATCCCCATCTCCGGTGACCCCGAGCGGCTTCGTCAGGTGTTCTGCAATCTGCTGGACAACGCCGCCAAGCACGGCGGAGCGGGCAAACGCATTGATGTGAGCATCAAGCAGGTGCTGACGGATGCGGTTATCCGCATCCGGGACTACGGCCCCGGCGTGCCTGAAAATGAATTGCCCTTCCTGAAGAACAAGTTCTATAAGGGCAGCTCCAAGGCCCGCGGTTCCGGCATCGGTCTGGCTGTGTGCGAGGAGATCGTTTCCCGCCATGAGGGCAGACTGGACATGAGCAACGCCGAGGGCGGAGGCTTCGTGGTTTCCATCTCTATCCCGATTGAAACATAAGTTCGATTCTTCTTGCTATTCCCGGGAAGATTTGATAGAATAAGAGTGAGCCGCCCGGAGGGGCGGATATAAGGAGAAATATATCCCTATGGAAGAAAAACAGACGACGACCTGTTCCGGCGCAAGCTGTGAAAAGGGATTTAAGACCATGTGCGGCGGTCAGGCGCTGATCGAGGGCATTATGATGCGCGGCCCCAAGAAGCAGGCCATTGTGGTGCGCAAGCCCGACGGTGAGATGGCTGTGCAGGTCAAGGATCTGAAAATGGTCAAAGACCGCTATCCCATTCTGGGCTGGCCCTTTATCCGTGGCGTGTTCAGCTTCTGCGGCGCCATGTATAACGGTGTGACCGCCCTGATGTATTCCGCAGACTTCTTCCCCGAGGAGGAAGAGGAGGAGCCCTCCAAATTTGAAAAGTGGCTGGTGGAAAAGCTGGGTGACGAGAAGGCGACCAAGTTCTTCATCACTCTGGCTGTGGTGCTGGGCATCGGCATGTCCATCGGACTGTTTTTCCTGCTGCCCACCCTGCTGGGCACCGCGGTGACCTTTGTCACCGATTCCATGCTGGTGCGCAATGTGGCCGAGAGCCTTTTGAAAATGGCCATCTTTGTGGCATATCTGGCATTTTGCTCCCACATGAAGGACATGCGCCGGGTGTTTTCCTATCACGGCGCCGAGCATAAGACCATTTTCTGCTATGAGGCGGGTCTGCCGCTGACGGTGGAAAATGTGCGTAAACAGCCCTGCCACCATCCCCGCTGCGGCACCAGCTTCCTGTTCGTGGTCATTTTTGTGTCCATCATGGTGTCCACCGTGGTGTTCTCCATCTGGTCGGTACATAATGCTCTGCTGCGCTTTGTGGCACATCTGATCATGTTGCCCGCCATCGTTGGCATCAGCTTTGAGTTTAACCGCTATGTGGGCCGTCACGACGGACCCATTACCCGCATCCTCACCGCTCCCGGTCTGTGGATGCAGAATTTTACCACCTTTGAGCCTGACGACTCCATGATCGAGGTGGGCATCCGGGCACTGGAACTGGTCCTGCCCGAGAAAGAGGGCGAGGATGCCTGGTAACAGGCGGCCCAAAAGAGAGAAATAAAGAAAATTTGAGGTGTTTCCATGGCAACCACCTATAACAATTTATATCTGGATACCCGGGCGCGGCTGAAAAAGGCGGGCATCGACGCGGCCCAGCTGGAGGCCCGGGAGCTGGTGTGCTACGCCGCCGACAAGAGCCGGGAACAGCTGTACCGGGATATGCACCTGTATGTCTCCGCCGAACTGGAGAAGCGGGTGGCTGATCTGGTGCGCCGCCGTCTGGACGGTGAACCTGTGGCCTATATCATCGGAGAGTGGGAGTTCTATGGCCTGCCTCTGAACATTTCGCAGGATGTACTGATCCCCCGGGCTGACACTGAGGTGCTGGCCGAGCGGGCCATCGAGAAGGCCAGACAGGCCGGCGAGGGCGCCCGCGTCCTTGACCTGTGCGCCGGAAGCGGCTGTGTGGGTCTGGCGGTGGCGGCTAATGTACCCGCCTGCCGGGCAGTTCTGGGCGAGTTGTCTGAGGGTGCCCTGCGCATCTGCAAGCAGAATGTGCGCCGCAACAACCTCAATGCCCGGGTGACCTGCCTCTCTGTGGACGCCATGGAGCCCCCCGCGTCCTCCCTGTGGGATTTTGATGTGATCGTCAGCAATCCCCCCTATATCCCCACCGCCGATATTGAGGGGCTGGATCGCTCTGTGAAGGACTTTGAGCCCTGGATGGCGCTGGATGGGGGAGAGGACGGTCTGGATTTCTACCGCTTCATTGCTGCCAAGTGGAAAACTGCCCTGCGTCTGGGCGGTACGCTCATCTTTGAGGTGGGCATCGGACAGGCTCCCGCCGTGGAGGAGATCCTGGCCATGAACGGCTATGAGGACATCAAGACCACCATGGATTCCGGCGAGATCTGGCGCGTGGTGGAAGGCACCATTAACAGCTGAGAAGGAAAATTGAAGTCCGATTTTTTGGACTGTTTATGTAATATCATCCGGATGAAACATAATTGGAAGGAATGATCGACTATGGCAACCAAAAAGCCCGCGGTAGAGTCTGCTTCTCCCGCATCCGATAAGAAAAAAGCACTGGAAACCGCCATGGCGCAGATTGAGCGCACCTATGGCAAGGGCTCTATCATGCGTCTGGGCGACAACCCCGATATCGTTGTGGATGCCATTCCCACCGGCTCTCTGTCGCTGGATGTGGCGCTGGGCATCGGCGGCGTTCCCATGGGCCGCACCGTGGAGATCTACGGCCCTGAGTCCTCCGGTAAGACCACTCTGGCACTGCACATTCTGGCTGAGGCTCAGAAGCGGGGCGGCGAAGTGGCCTTTATCGACGCCGAGCACGCCCTGGACCCCAGCTATGCCCGGGCACTGGGCGTGGACATCGATTCCATGCTGGTGGCTCAGCCCGACACCGGTGAACAGGGTCTGGAGATCTGTGAGGCTCTGGTTCGCTCCGGCGCCATTGATGTGGTGGGGGTGGACTCCGTCGCCGCACTGACTCCCCGCGCCGAGATCGAGGGCGACATGGGCGACTCCCATGTGGGTCTGCTGGCCCGCCTGATGAGCCAGGCTCTGCGCAAACTGGCCG
>JAZQVX010000092.1:0-2429 GCA_045632045.1 Lawsonibacter sp. | reverse complement strand
TGGAGGGCAGAACGCCGTCGCAGATCATGAAGGAAGAGGAACGGATGTGGTCGGTGATGACGCGCAGGGAAACATCCTTGGCGGCAGACTCACCGTAGTGGGCGTTGGTGATCTCGGACACCTTGCGGGTGATGCTCATGACGGTGTCAACATCGAACAGGGAGGGGACGCCCTGGCACACGCAGGCCAGACGCTCCAGACCCATGCCGGTGTCGATGTTCTTCTGCTTCAGCTCGGTGTAGTTGCCCTCGCCGTCGTTGTTGAACTGGGAGAAGACATTGTTCCAGACCTCGATGTAGCGGTCACAGTCACAGCCGACCTTACAGTCGGGCTTGCCGCAGCCCCACTTCTCGCCGCGGTCATAGTAGATCTCGGAGCAGGGGCCGCAGGGACCGGAGCCATGCTCCCAGAAGTTGTCGGCCTTGCCGAAGCGGAAGATGTGGTCAGCGGGGACACCCAGCTCCTCGTGCCAGATGTTGAAGGCCTCGTCGTCGGCGGGAGTGGTCTCGTTGCCGATGAAGACGGAGGGGTACAGGCGGGTGGGATCCAGACCAACCCACTCGGGGGAGGTCAGGAACTCCCAGGACCAGTGAATGGCCTCGCGCTTGAAGTAGTCGCCGAAGGAGAAGTTGCCCAGCATCTCAAAGTAGGTGCCGTGGCGGGCGGTCTTGCCGATGTTCTCAATGTCACCGGTACGGATGCACTTCTGGCAGGTGCAGACGCGGCGGCGGGGGGGCTCCTTCTCACCGGTGAAGAAAGGCTTCATGGGAGCCATACCGGAGTTGATGAGC
This sequence comes from Lawsonibacter sp., assembly GCA_045632045.1. Lineage (GTDB taxonomy): Bacteria > Bacillota > Clostridia > Oscillospirales > Oscillospiraceae > Lawsonibacter. Next base: position 1,638 of record JAZQVX010000092.1, on the reverse strand, counting down.
AGCAGAGAAGCGTCATCCTGAGGAACCAGAGAGAAGCTGGGCAGGCGCAGGTGATCCTTACCCTCGAAGAAGGTCAGGAACATCTCACGCAGTTCGTTGAGCCCAAAGGGCTTGGGATCGTACATGGGAAATACCTCCAATATATATTTTAAATGATTTTGCTTACCAATCAGGGGTTACTGTTCGGTGATCTGCAGGCCGATCAGCTCCATATCGGTGCTGAAGGCGATGCGGTACATGGCCTGATCCTTTTCGTGCTGGCAGTAGAGTACAGCGGTGGCGTACTTCTCGCCGGTCTCCTTTATGGTCTGACCGGTGGCCATGCTGTCCTTCATGGATTTGAAGGGGCCGACCTCGTCCAGAACGGACTCGATGTGAGTTTGGATGGCCTCGGGGGTGGTGGAGACTTTGACGTCCTCGCGCAGCTGATCGTATACCGTCTGCCACTGGGCCTCGTTGAGCTGGGTGACGATCTCCTCACCGGCGGCCAGTACGGAAGCTTCGTCCATGCCGTCGGGCAGGGGATTGCCCTTCACATCGCAGGAGCACAGCAGAAGGACGGAGAAAAGCGCAATGCACAAAGTCAGAATGCGTTTTTTCATGGGGTTTCCTCCACAATGAGTTGACTGATGGAATAGAGATGGGCCTGTCCCGCCAGAATGACCCCCTCGCCCTCCAGACGGCAGTGGAGCACGCCTCCTCTGGGAGAGGCCTGTTGGGCGACCAGTTCGGTCCTGCCGGTGCGAGCAGCCCAGTAGGGAATAATGTGGCAGTGGCCGGAGCCGCAGACGGGATCCTCGGGCATGTCCATTTTGGGGCCGAAGGTGCGGGAAACGCAGTCGTAGGGGCCGTCACCGGGGGCGGTGACCTGCACGAGGGCACCTTTGAGTCGGCGTAGCTTTTCCTGATCGGGCTTCATGTCCCGTATGGTCTGGGGATCATCGAAGATACAGACCAGATCCCGGGCGCGCCAGACCTCAATGGGGCGGGCGCCGAGGGCCTCGGCGATCTCGTCGGAGACTTCCAGCCGCTTCAGGGTGTAGGGGGGGAAATCCATCTCCAGCAGATCCCCTGCGCGGCGAACCGTGAGCAGACCGCCTTTCGTTTCAAAACGAACCAGCTGGCATTGGGGTTCCAGATGATGGGTTACCACATAACCGGCGGCCAGTGTGGCGTGGCCCACCAGATCCACTTCCATCTTGGGGGTGAACCAGCGCATGTCGTACAGGCCGGGTTCCCGGAAGCGAATGAAAGCGGTGTGGGTCAGGGCATTTTCCCGGGCCATGCGGAGCATGAGCGTGTCGTCGGGGAAGCTGTCCACCACGCAGACGGCGGCGGGGTTTCCTTCGAACCGGCGGGGAGCAAAGGTGTCGACCACATACTGTGTGAACATGGACAAGCTCCTTTCCGAAAAAACAAAAACCACCCCTGCGGAAGTTTTTGGAGTTGCAAGCTTTTATTCCCAATTCCGCCTTGAACCCGTTGGAAAATATCTTATTCTTGCTTGCGACGGAACGGCTTGTCACGTTAACGGAAGCGAAAAAGTTTTTTCCGCCGTTTCGGAATATCTTGGAGTTGAAAGCGGAAAAACCACCGCCGACGGACTTTTTACTTTTGAAAAAGTTGCCTGTCTCGGAT
>JAZQVX010000091.1:0-5716 GCA_045632045.1 Lawsonibacter sp. | reverse complement strand
ACGATGGCGGTGTAGCCGGCGCGGTTGGCCATCTGGATGGCGTCGAAGGTCTCGGTCAGGGTACCGATCTGGTTGACCTTGATCAGGATGGCGTTACCGACCTTCTTCTCGATACCGGTGGACAGACGCTCGACATTGGTGACGAACAGGTCGTCGCCGACCAGCTGGACGCGGTCGCCGATGGCCTTGGTCAGCATAGCCCAGCCCTCCCAGTCGGTCTCGGCCATGCCGTCCTCCAGGGAGATGATGGGGTAGTTGTCAGCGAACTTCTTCCACATGTTGACCAGCTGCTGCTGGGTCAGCTTGCGGCCGGACTTGGGCTGGATGTAGCACTTCTCGTCCTCGTTCCACCACTCGGAGGAGGCGGCGTCGATGGCGATCTTGAAGTCCTCGCCGGGCTTGTAGCCGGCCTTCTCGATGGCAGCGACGATGACCTTCAGAGCGTCCTCGTCCTTCTTCAGGTTGGGAGCGTAGCCACCCTCGTCACCGACACCGGCGGCGGGAGTGCCGTTCTCCTTCAGAACGACCTTCAGGGTGTGGAAGACCTCGGCGCAGCGGCGCAGAGCCTCACGGAAGGAGGGAGCGGAGACAGGCATGATCATGAACTCCTGGATCTCCACATTGTTGGTGGCGTGAGCGCCGCCGTTCAGGATGTTCATCATGGGAACGGGCAGCTGCTTGGCGTTGGTGCCGCCAATGTAGTTGTACAGGGAAACGCCCAGGGACTCAGCGGCAGCCTTGGCACAAGCCATGGAAGCGCCCAGGATGGCGTTGGCGCCCAGACGGGACTTGTTGGGGGTGCCGTCCAGCTCGATCATAGCCTTATCAATAGCGACCTGATCCAGAACATTCATGCCGATCAGGCACTCAGCGATCTCGGTATTGACATTCTTCACAGCAGTCTCGCAGCCCTTGCCCAGGTAACGGGACTTGTCGCCGTCGCGCAGCTCGCAAGCCTCATAAATACCGGTGGAAGCGCCGGAGGGAACGGCAGCGCGGCCCATGGAACCGTCTTCCAGATAAACCTCGACCTCGACGGTGGGGTTGCCGCGGCTGTCCAGGATCTCGCGACCCAGAACATCAACAATTTCGATCATCTGCTTCATTTGGAATCAAACTCCTTTCAAATTTTCGGCGAGAGGAACCCGCCGCTCTCTCAGGGGTGAATATCTTTGGGCGGGATGCTCCCGCCGGAGATAACGGTAAATTACTGAATGAGGGTCTCGCCGTCCATTTCGGCGGGCTTTTCCAGACCCATCAGATCCAGCATGGTGGGGGCGATATCAGCCAGACGGCCGTCACGCAGGGCAACATTGGCACCCACGATATAGAAGGGAACCAAATTGGTGGTATGAGCGGTAAAGGGGGAACCGTCGGTGTCCAGCATACGCTCGGCATTGCCATGGTCGGCGGTGATGAGGGAGATACCGCCCATCTGGGAGGTGGCCTCCACCACGCGGCCCACACACTCGTCCACGGTGGTCACGGCCTTACAGGCGGCTTCAAACACGCCGGTATGGCCAACCATGTCGCAGTTGGCAAAGTTGAGGATGATAACATCGTAGTTGCCGCTGAGAATGCGGTTGACGGCCTCATCGGTGACTTCCACTGCGCTCATTTCGGGCTGCAGGTCATAGGTGGCCACCTTGGGAGAGGGGATCAGAACACGATCCTCGCCCTCAAAGACCTGCTCCACGCCGCCATTGAAAAAGAAGGTGACATGGGCGTACTTCTCGGTCTCGGCAATGCGCAGCTGGGTCAGACCCAGCTTGGAAATATACTCGCCGAAGATGTTGTCCAGCTTCTGGCGGGGATAGGCGACGGTAACATTGGGCATGGTGGCATCGTACTCGGTGGTGCACACGAAGAAGACGGGCACAAAGCCGGTCTTGCGCTCCACGCCGGAGAAATCCTCGTCCACCAGACAGCGGGTGATCTCACGGGCCCGGTCGGGGCGGTAGTTGAAGAAGATCACAGAGTCGTTGTCCCGGATCGCGGCATCCTTCAGACAGCACACAGGCTCCATAAACTCGTCGGTGATACCGGCGTCATAGGAGGCCTGCACCGCCTCGGCGGCGTCGGCAGCATAAGGAGCCTCGCCGCAGACCATGGCGTCATAGGCCCGCTGCAGGCGCTCCCAGCGCTTGTCGCGGTCCATGGCATAGAAGCGGCCGATCACAGTGGCGATCTGACCGACACCCAGCTGCTGCATCTTGGCCTGCAGCTGCTCCACATAGTGCTTGCCGGAGGAGGGGGGCACATCGCGGCCGTCCAGAAATGCGTGGACATAGACCTTCTTGATCCCCTGCTCTTTGGCCATGCGCAGCAGAGCGTACAGGTGGTTGATATGGCTGTGGACACCGCCGTCAGACAGCAGACCCATCAGATGCAGGGCGCTGTCCCACTCACGGCAGTTGGCCATTGCGTCGCAGAACGCGGTGTTCTGGAAGAAATCACCGTTTTCAATGTCACGGCTGATGCGGGGAAGGTCCTGGAACACCACGCGGCCTGCGCCGATGTTGGTGTGACCCACCTCGCTGTTGCCCATCTGCCCCTCGGGCAGACCCACATCCAGTGCAGAGGCCTGCAGCTTACAGCCGGGGCACTCGGCAAAGATCTTGTCCAGATTGGGGGTGGGAGCAGCGCAGATGGCGTTTCCGCTGCTGCACTCCTCCAGACCAAAACCGTCCATGATAATAAGGGTAGTAGGTGTTTTCATAGGGGTACCTTTCTACTAGTGGCAGGGAGACAGAGCAGAGATGGGAGATATGGGACAGTCCGACCATCTCATATCTCTTATCTCATATCTCTTATCTCGAAAAATTAGTCCTGGTTGGCAGCGTTGATGATCTGCACGAAGTCAGCGGGCTTCAGTGCAGCGCCGCCGATCAGACCGCCGTCGACATCGGGCTGAGCCAGCAGCTCAGCGGCGTTCTTGGCATTCATGGAACCGCCGTACTGGATGGTCACGCTGCGGGCGACATGGGCGCCGTACATCTTGCGGATGACGGTGCGGATCTCCTGGCAGACCTCGCCGGCCTGCTCGGCAGTGGCGGTCTTGCCGGTGCCGATGGCCCACAGGGGCTCATAGGCGATGACAACATGGCGAACCTTCTCGGCGGGCAGGTTGGCCAGAGCGCACTTGACCTGATAAGCGATCAGATCCATGGTGACGCCCAGCTCACGCTGCTCCAGGCTCTCGCCCACGCAGATGATGGGGATCAGACCGGCATTGACAGCGGCATGGACCTTCTTGTTGACGGTGAAGTCGGTCTCATTGTAGTACTGACGGCGCTCGGAGTGGCCGATGATGACATACTTGGCGCCGGCCTCCTTGATCATCTCAGCGGTGATCTCGCCGGTGTAAGCGCCGTGATCCTCATAGTGGCAGTTCTCGGCACCGATGGCAATGCGGCAGTCCTTGAACAGACGGACAGCGGCCTGAATGTTGACGGCGGGCACGCACAGGACGACATTGCACCACTTGCCCTTGGGCAGGATGGGCTTGATCTCCTCGGCGAAGGCCTTGGTCTGAGACAGGGTGTTGTTCATCTTCCAGTTGCCGGCGATGATGGTCTTGCGGTAACGACGGTTCATATTGTTTACTCTCTCCCTATTGTTTGTTTCTTATACATTTTATAGATGCCGGCCGCCCCAAAAACAGGCGGCGGCAGGGTTGCGCGATGGATAATATGCTGTTCGCGACGGCTACGCTCTTAAGCGTAGTCAAGCTACGCCTGCTCACAACGCGCGGCTTCCCTCCGATTCGGGCTTGAAACAGTGACCTCAGTCACTTCGGTTTCACGCCCTCACTTCAGTCCATCCGCGCTGTTCGCGACGGCTACGCTCTTAAGCGTCCAGCAGGCATGCCACGCCGGGCAGCTCCTTGCCCTCCATGAACTCGAGGGAAGCGCCGCCGCCGGTGGAGATGTGGGTCATCTTGTCGGCATAGCCCAGCTGCTGAACAGCAGCTGCGGAGTCGCCGCCGCCGATGATGGTGATGGCGTCGGTCTCGCTCAGAGCCTTGGCAACAGCCTCGGTACCCTTGGCGAAAGCGGGGAACTCAAACACGCCCATGGGGCCGTTCCAGATGACGGTGCCGGCATCCTTGACAGCCTCGGTGTACAGAGCGATGGTCTCGGGACCGATGTCCATGCCCTCCCAGCCGTCCTCGATGCAGCCGGCCTTGACCAGCATGGTGTTGGCATCGGGGCCGAACTTGTCGCCGCACATGGTGTCCACGGGCAGCAGGAACTTCACGCCCTTCTCGGCGGCCTTCTGCTCCATCTGCAGGCAGTAGTCCATCCAGTCGGGCTCACACAGGGACAGACCGATCTTGCCGCCGTGGGCAGCGCGGAAGGTATAGGACATACCGCCGCCGATGATGATGGTGTCGGCGATCTCCAGCAGGTTGTTGATCACGCCGATCTTGGAAGAGACCTTGGAGCCGCCCAGAATGGCCACCAGAGGACGCTTGGGGTTAGCCAGAGCGCCGCCGATGAAGTCCAGCTCCTTCTGGATCAGGAAGCCGGAAACGGCAGGCAGATACTCGGCCACACCGGCGGTGGAGGCGTGAGCGCGGTGCACGGCGCCGAAGGCGTCGGACACATAGACCTCAGCCATGGAAGCCATAGCCTTGGCCAGCTCGGGATCGTTCTTGGACTCACCCTTCTCAAAACGAGTGTTCTCCAGCAGCAGGATCTGACCGGGCTGCAGAGCGGCAGCCTTGGCCTGAGCATCGGGGCCGGCCACATCGGCAGCCAGAGCGACCTCCATGCCCAGCAGCTCACCCAGACGGGCGGCGACAGGCTTCAGGGACAGCTCCTCCAGGGACTTGCGCCACTTCTCCTCGGTGATGGTAGACTCGTCCTTGCCCTTCTCCAGCAGCTTCTTCTTATAAGACTCAAAGGTAGCGGCGGGCTTGCCCATGTGGGAGCAGGCGATGACGGCTGCACCCTGCTCCAGCAGATACTGGATGGTGGGCAGAGCGGCACGGATGCGCTTGTCATCGGTGATGACACCGCTGCCGTCCTTTGCCATGGGCACATTGAAGTCGCAGCGCAGCAGGACCTTCTTACCCTTGACATCGATATCCTTGACGGTCTTCTTGTTGTAATTCATATGGATATTCTCCTTTCGAATCGTGATGATCCGTTTATTCCTCACCGGCCATTTCACCCTCGCCGGACAATCCGGGAAATCCCTGCTGCCGAAGGGCTTCGTAGGTCAGGATGGCTACTGAGTTAGCCAGATTCAGACTCCGGGCGTCGCTTCGCATGGGGATGCGGATACAGCGCTCATAGTATTTCTCTCTGAGCCACAGGGGAAGTCCGGCAGTTTCCTTGCCGAATATCAGCCAGCAGTCAGAGGAGAAGCAAGCCTGAGAATAGTCCCGCGGAGCCTTGGTCGTGGCAAGCCACAGATCGGGCGCGGGATTTTGGGCGAAGAAATCATCCAGATCCTCATACACATAGATATCCACCATGTGCCAGTAATCCAGACCCGCCCGTTTCACAGCCTTGTCACTGATATCAAACCCCAGGGGCTTGACCAGATGCAGACGGCTGCGGGTCGCGGCACAGGTTCGTGCAATATTTCCGGTGTTCATCGGGATCTCCGGTTCCACAAGAACAATATTCAGCACTTCACCGCACTCCTCGACAATACATTTTCATGCGAGGTACATTGTATTCCAAAACAGAAAGAATTTCAACTA
>JAZQVX010000090.1:0-4859 GCA_045632045.1 Lawsonibacter sp. | reverse complement strand
GAAGAAAGCGGTTTTCAGCCCCGAGGAGCGGATGAGAGCGCTGATGATGCCGGGGGCGAAGATGGTGACAACGCCGCTGCCGGCGGAGGCCAAACCCAGTGCCAGACCCCGGCGGGACTCGAACCAGTTGCTGATGATCAGCGACAGGGGAACCATGCCGCCCATGCAATAGCCAACCCCCGTCAGTGCCGCCGAGAAGCAGTAGATGGGAAATGTGGTGGACATACCGAAGGAAAAACAGGACAGACCCACCAGCAGCATACCCAGGGTCATGACCAGACGCAGCCCCAGTCTGGCACACAGCTGATTGACAACAAGCAGCGTGCCCAGAATGAAGAGACTGCGCGTGGTGGTGATCCAGGAGCCCTGCGCATTGGTAAAGCCGTTGAGAGCAATGATCTCCGGCTGATAGATGGTGAAGATGTTGACGCCCAGTCCCATGACCACGCACAGGGACAGTGCGGCGCCCAGACAGATGAACCAGGCGTAGTGCGGTTTGTGCATACGAGCACCCCCTCTTTGAATATACGATAGCACATGCGGGGGGATTTGTGAAGCAGAAAGACAGGAGGGACGGATATGGCGAGTTTGAAATACTGGCTCTGGCTGACCAGCCGGAAGGGTGTAGACCCCATCTCCGCCCTGACGGTTTTGGATCATTTTGTCACCGCGGAGCGGGCCTATTATGCCGATCTGGAGGACTATCAGGCTCTGTCGCTGCGCCCGCAGGTGGTGCAGGGGCTGATGGATAAGGAGATGGATACCGCCGAGTCCATTCTGGAGCAGTGCGAGATCCTCGGCCTGCGGGTCATGACCTTTCAGGACGCAGACTATCCCGCACGGCTGAAGCAGATCGCCGATCCGCCCGCCGTACTCTATATCCGGGGCAAAAATTTTGCCTTTGACGAGGAAGTGGCCATCGGTGTGGTGGGCACCCGGGAGCCTACCGGCTACGGTATCCGGTGCGCCGAGCGCTTCGGTCTGGAACTGGCCGCGGGCGGGGCGCTGGTGGTGTCCGGCATCGCAGAAGGTCTGGACAGCTGTGCCATCCGGGGCGCTCTGAAGGGCGGCGGCCGGGTAGTTTCCGTGGTGGCAGGAGGTGTGGATGTGCCCTTCCCGGTGCAGAACCGCTACCTCATGGAGGATGTGGCGGCAGCGGGGGCGCTGATCTCCGAATATCCTCCGGGCACCCGGCCCAGAGGTCACCATTTTCTGGCCCGAAACCGCATCCTCAGCGGTCTGTCGCTGGGTGTGCTGGCAGTGGAGTGCCGCGCCCACTCGGGCACCATGAGCACCGTCAACCACGCCATTGAGCAGGACAGAGATATTTTTGCCGTTCCCGGCGCCATTGACGCGCCCATGAGCGAGGGCACCAACCGACTCATCCGGCAGGGGGCCCGTCTGGTCACCTGCGGCGCGGATATTCTGGAGGAATACTGGGGACGATACCCCCTGAAACTTTCCGCCAACGCCCCGCTGACTCCCGAGGCCGCACAGGCACGGCTGGAGGATCTGCGCCGTCAGACCAAACCCGCCCCGGAGGAGCCTGCGCCTCAAAAGAAGGAGGAACCGGCCCGGGAACCCGAGCGGGAAATCGTTCCCCAACATGAGCAGCGGCAGCGCTTCACCGACGACGAGCTGGCGGTGCTGGCCGCTTTGAACAAAAGCGTCATGACGGCGGACGAGCTGGTGGAGACCACCCAGCTGCCCGCGCGGCGGGTGCTGTCCACCCTGACCATGCTCCAGATCAGCGCCGCTGTGGAGGAGCGCCCGGGCAAACGCTTTGCCGCTCTTGTCCAACTGGAAGCATAATCACATGAATATGACCGCCGCTCCCGGAGGGACGGCAGGTTTTACCCCATCATTTACCCTGTTTTGGAGGTTTACCGAATCGTGGCATCAAAAACTGATCTGGTGATCGTAGAGTCGCCGTCCAAGGCAAAAACCATTGGCAAATATCTGGGCGACGGATATGAAGTTCTGGCCTCTATGGGCCATGTCCGTGATCTGCCCAAGAGCAAGATCGGCGTGGACATTGAGTCCGGCTTCGTTCCCGCCTATCAGCCCATCAAGGGCAAGGAGGACATCATCTCCCAGCTGAAGAAGGCCGCCAAGAAGAGCCGCTATGTCTATCTCGCGACCGACCCCGACCGCGAGGGCGAGGCCATCTCCTGGCATCTGAAGGAACTGCTGGAGCTGCCCGACGACAAGACTTACCGCGTCACCTTCAACGAAATTACCAAGAATGTGGTCAAGCAGTCCATCGCCGCCCCCCGGGTCATCGACCAGAATCTGGTGGATGCCCAGCAGGCCCGCCGCATTCTGGACCGTATCGTGGGCTATCAGCTCTCCCCTCTGATGTGGAAGAAGATCAAGAAGGGCCTGTCCGCAGGCCGCGTCCAGTCCGTCGCCACCCGTCTGGTGGTGGAGCGGGAGGAAGAGATCAAGGCTTTTGTACCCCAGGAGTACTGGACCATCGAGGCCGATCTGGAGCGCATCCGTCCCAATCTGGGCGCATTCAAGGCCCAGTTCCACGGCGTGGACAAGAAGATGGAGCTGCACAGCCAGCAGGAGGCGGAAGAGATCATCGCCTGCGTGGAGAAGGGCACCTATGTGGTGTCCAAGGTGAAGCGTCAGGAAAAGAACCGCCAGCCCGCGCCCCCCTTTACCACCTCTACCCTCCAGCAGGAGGCCAGCCGCAAGCTGAACATGACCCCTGCCCGCACCATGTCCATCGCCCAGCAGCTCTATGAGGGCATCGACATCGACGGCGAGGGCACCGTGGGTCTGATCACCTATATGCGTACCGACTCCCTGCGCCTGTCCGAGGAGGCTCTGGCCGCCGCCAGAGGCTTTATCCTCAACCGCTACGGCGCACAGTATTACCCCGAAAAGACCCGCACCTTCAAGACCAAGGGCAGCGCCCAGGACGCTCACGAGGCCATTCGTCCCTCCGATGTCAATCTGGTGCCCGACGAGATCAAGAAGAGTCTGACCGCAGAGCAGTATAAGCTCTATAAACTGATCTGGAGCCGATTCCTCTCCTGTCAGATGGCCAATGCCGTCTATGACAGCCTGTCCATCGATGTGGAGAACTCCGGTTATATCTTCCGCGCCAGCCACTCCAGTCTGAAGTTCTCCGGTTTCACCGCCGTGTACGAGGAGGGCAAGGACGAGGAGGATGAGGAGCATACTTCTCCTCTGCCCGACCTGAAGGAGGGGGAGCAGCTCAGCGCCAAGAGTCTGGAGAAGGGACAGCACTTCACCCAGCCCCCCGCCCGCTACTCCGAGGCCAGCCTCATCCGCGCGCTGGAGGAGAAGGGGATCGGCCGCCCCTCTACCTACGCCCCCACCATCTCCACCACCCTCAACCGCATGTATGTGGTCAAGGAGGGCAAGGCCCTGCGTGCCACCGCGCTGGGCAAGGTGACCACCGAGTTCATGAAGGACAACTTCAACGACATCGTGGACTATAACTTCACCGCCCAGATGGAGGAGGAGCTGGACACCGTTGAAAAGGGCAGCTTGGAGTGGAAGAAACTGCTGGCTGATTTCTATGGCGGGTTTGAGCAGCGCCTGGATGCGGCGGAGCATGTGGATCGCTATAAGATCGAGGAGGAGTACACCGAGGAGATCTGCCCCCTGTGCGGCCACAATCTGGTGGTCAAGATGGGTAAGTTCGGCCCCTTCCTGGCCTGTTCCGGCTGGAAGGAAACGCAGTGCGGCTTCACCATGCCCGTCATCGTGGAGATGCCCGGCAAGTGTCCCAAGTGCGGCGGCCGCATGGTCAAACGCACCGGTCTGAGCAAGAACACCGGCAAGCAGTACACCTACTACTGCTGTGAGTTCCATAACAGCAAGGACGAGCGCCGCAAGTGTGACTTCGCCACCTTCGATGTCCCCGTGAAGAACACCTGCCCCGACTGCGGCTGGACCATGTTCAAGAAGGCGGGCAAGGGCGCCAAGAAGCCCTTCTGCATCCACGAGGGCTGTTCCAACTTCACCCCCGAGGAAAACCGGGGTGGCTGGAAGAAAAAGGCCGAGGGGGAGGCTTCCGAGGAGCAGACCGAGAAGAAGCCCACCGCCAAGAAGACCGCCGCCAAAAAGACCACGGCGGCAAAAAAGCCCGCAGCCAAGAAGTCTGCGACTACCACCAAAAAGACTACCACCAAAAAGACTACCACCGCGAAGAAGACGACCAAAAAGGCCGCCAAGACCGACGCGGAATAATTCATAACACAAAGGAGATAGGGGTTTATGGAACCTGTTATCGTCATTGGCGCCGGTCTGGCCGGCAGCGAGGCGGCCTGGCAGCTGGCCCAGCGCGGCATCCCCGTGGAGCTGCGGGAGATGAAGCCTCACAAAATGTCCCCTGCCCATCACACCCCCACCTTCGGTGAGCTGGTGTGTTCCAACTCTCTGCGCTCCGATCAGCTGGAGAACGCCGTGGGTCTGCTGAAGGAGGAGCTGCGCCGCTGCAACTCCCTCATCATGGCCTGCGCCGATGAGCATCGCGTGGAGGCCGGCGGCGCACTGGCCGTGGATCGCCATGCCTTCTCCGCCGCCATCACCGAGAAGATCAAGAACCATCCCAACATCACTGTCGTGGAGGGTGAGGTCACCGAGATCCCCGCCGAGGGCCATGTCATCATCGCCACCGGCCCTCTGACCTCCGATGCCCTGAGCGAGAAGATTGCCGGTCTGTTCCCTGACAGCAAGTATCTGAATTTCTTCGATGCCGCCGCTCCTCTGGTCACCTTTGAGAGCATCGACATGGACAGCGCCTATTTCGCCTCCCGCTATGACCGGGGCACCCCCGACTATATCAACTGCCCCATGACCGCCGAGGAGTACCGCGC
>JAZQVX010000089.1:0-3197 GCA_045632045.1 Lawsonibacter sp. | reverse complement strand
ATTGTTAATCTGCTGCCCGTCACCGAGGCGGAAAAACTGGAATTTGAGGCCATCGCCCCCCACGCCGAGCATATCTACGCCGGACGCAGGAGCGTCACTGCGGAAGATCTTGCCCGGGCCACCGTTGTGTTCGGCTGGCCCCGGGCAAAAGCGATCCCCGGCTGTGAAAATCTGAAGTGGCTGCAGACCATGTGGGGCGGCGCCGACGAGTATCTGACTGTCCTGCCCGAGGGAGCCACCCTCACCTCCTCCAGCGGCTGCAATGCCCGCAGCGTGGCAGAGCATATGCTGGCCTGCGTCCTGTCCCTGTACCGGATGCTGCCCACCTACCGGGACAGCCAGCGCGCCCATGTGTGGGAGAACGAAAACGCCATGAAGACCCTGCTGGATGCCACCGTGCTGGTGGTGGGCGCGGGCAACATCGGCTCCACCTTTGCCAATATGTGCAGGGCCCTTGGCTCCCACACCATCGGTGTCAAGCGCTCCGCCGCCCCTGTGGAGGGCTTCGACGAGGTTTATCCTCTGGAAAAACTGGATGAACTGCTCCCCAAGGCCGATGTGGTGGCCCTCATCATGCCCCACAACCCCCAGTCCGTGGGTCTGATGAGCAAGGAGCGAATCGCCCTCATGAAGGACGACGCCGTGCTGCTCAGCTTCGGCCGGGGCAGTGTGCTGGATCAGGATGCGCTGGTGGAGGCCATGCAGGGGGGCAAGCTCTGGGGTGCCGCGCTGGATGTCACCGAGCCTGAGCCTCTCCCCGCCGACCACCCCCTGTGGGACATCCCCAACCTCATCATCACCCCCCATGTGGCGGGCAATATGCTGCTGGAAGTCACCCGCCGCACCTGCATCGGGATGGCACAGAGTAATCTGAAGAAGTATCTCGCCGGTGAAAAGCTGGACAGAGTGGTCATTCAGGGAAAAGTTTAAAAAAGACGAAAAAAGTCACGCTGCATAGCAGCGCGGCTTTTGGTTTATGTAATTATTCAGCCTCGTCCTCGATCAGACCATAGTCACCGTCGTTGCGGCGATAGACCACGGCGAAGGCGTCACCGTTCTCCTCATCGCGGAAGGCGAAGAAGCTGTGTCCCAGCAGATTCATCTGCAGGATGGCCTCGTCCCGGGTCATGGGCTTGATGGGGAAGGTCTTGCGGCGGACGATCTGGTACTCGCCGTCCTCGGGTTCCTCGGGAACGATGGAGGAGATCTCGGCATCCACCACCCGCTCGAAGGGGCCCTGACGCAGGCGCCTTTCCAGACGAGTCTTGTTCTTGCGGATCTGGCGCTCCAGGGTGGTGACGGCGGCGTCAATGGATGCGTGCATATCAGAGGTGCTCTCGGACACGCGGAAGATGGTGCCGTTGGCGCGGATGGTGATCTCGACCTTATTCAGTCGCTCCTTCTCCACGCTGAAAGTAATTGCGGCGGTGGCATCCTCCTTGAAGAAGCGGTCCAGCTTTCCAACCTTTTTCTCGGCATAGAAGTGGATAGCACCGGGCACATCGACCTTTTTGTCCGTAAACACGAATTTCATAAACTTCGCTCCTTTCATTCCCCGGAAGAGGAACACGGTGGGATCGGAGGGAGGGGGAACACTCCCTCTGTGGTTGTATTATACCATACATCCATGAAAAGGAAAGGGGCTTTTGTGAAAATTTTATAAATTCTCCAGCAGGGTAGAGCGGATGGTCCGGGCGAAGGCGGAGATTTTCTCCTCTACGCCGGGGCACTGAAGGGCCTGGCCGGGATCGTTTGCCGTTTCGATCAGGGCGAAGTTTCCGGGCAGATAGAAGGATTTGTTCATATTCATGCCGGAAATGAGCTGCCGTGCCACAATATCGCCGCCGGAATAGCCGGACACCACCAGAGAGAACAGGGCCTTGTCATAGAACCGGGTCTGTCGGAACAGGGCGGTGAGGCGATTGATGAAGGCGGTCATGTTGGCGGAGATGGCGTCGTTGTAGTTGGGGCAGAGCATGACCACGCCGCTGCACCGGCGCACGGCGGGGTAGACCTCGGCGGCCATGACACCGCCGTAGAAACAGCTCTCCTTCTCGCCGAAGTGGAGGCACACGGTGTAGGGACAGCCGGAGCAGTCGGACAGGGTGCCGTTGCGCAGACCGATCTCGGTGAAGGTGAACTCCTCCTCCAGCAGCTCCCGGGTTTTTTTCCACAGGGCCATGGTGTTGGAGGTGGCGTGGGAGGAGGCATGGAGCACCAGCAGTTCGGGCTTCTCCCGGGCGGGGAAGCGCTCCTTCTCCAAGCGCTCCACCAGCTCCTGGGCGGCGGCGCGATAGGCACCCATCCGATCGGTGTTCAGGTTTCTGGCCTGAATGGTGAAGTTGCTCAGGGTATCGGTGGCCTCTACGAGGGGTCTGCCCAGAAAAGCGCACCCCGCGCTGTTGGCGGCAAAGGTCAGCTCGGCGGCGGTGGATTTGGTGTAGAGGGGGGAGTCGGCATCCATGATGAGGCCGGCGGTACAGCCCTTGAGCAGTTCGGGTTCCCGACGCATCCGCTGCAGCATGCGCATGTACTCAAAGTTGATGCCGGAGTGGCCCAGCGCCACGGCGAAGAGGAGTTTCTCGCCCTGCAGACCGGTCAGACCGTCGGCGGTGTATACCACCCGGCAGTCCGTCTGCGCCAGCGCGAAGCGCAGGACATCGTCCATGCGGGCGCAGTCCCGGGGATTTTCGGGAAGGGGCTTGATGAGGATGAGGGACAATGGGGTCACCTTCTTTGCATAGATACGGGCGGCACGGAGACCGGCCCCTGCGGAGATGGTTATGTAGGGGCGGGCCTCTGTGCCCGCCCGCTGTTACAATACCTCTTTCAGATGCTCGGCGGCGTCCACGATGTGGCCGTACAGGGCGTCGGGAATGTGGGGCAGCAGCTCGGTTTCCACACCGCAGGGGGTGTAGCGGTTCTTGACGCCCATGAAGATGCCATCCATGAAGACGGAGCCGCAGTGCCACTCGCCCCGGAGGGTCAGCAGCAGGGACAGAGCGCCGGAGGACATGGCGGGGGCCACATAGGGCTTGAAGCCGATCTCGCGCATCTTCAGATTGGCGGTGACGGTCAGGTGGGTCAGCTCCTGAGAGAGGGCATCGTCATAGTGTTCGATGGAGTTGGCGATGGTCAGACCGGTGCCGTGGGGGCCAAAGGAGCGGCCCTCGGTGAGGAAGTCGGCAAAGCGGTCG
>JAZQVX010000088.1:0-1588 GCA_045632045.1 Lawsonibacter sp. | reverse complement strand
TTGGTCATTTGGGTTCTGTCGCAAGGGCCGATGGGGACATCGGCCCCTACGGAGTATTTGGCCTGTCAAAGCCCTTCAGCCTGTCTTCTGAGCAGGGACAGAGGAGGAACGGCGCAGGGCAGCTTCATCTTGAACAGCATCTGGGGCTTTTTGACCTCAGAGAGCACCTCGCCGCTCTCGGCGTCCACCAGCTCCCCCACAGTCAGGGTCTGGGGACGAACATCGGGGCCAACCAGCTCCAGCACATCGCCGGAGGCGAACTTGTTGTTCAGGGTCAGCAGGGCGTTGCCCTGCTCGTCGCACTCCACCACCTTGGCCACGATCTGCCAGTCCCGGACATAGCGGGAATTCTCGGTGTACTGACCGGGCTGGCCGTAGAAAAAGCCGGTGGAGTAGTGGCGGTGGCTGATGTGCTCCACCTCGTCCCGCCAGACAGGATCGAGGGGCTTGCCCTCAAAGGCAGCGTCAATGGCGTGGCGGTAAGCGCCGGTGACGATGGCGGCGTAGTAGGCGGATTTGGCGCGGCCCTCCAGCTTCAGAGAGTCCAGACCCACATCCATCAGCTCCCCCACATGGTCGATCATGCACATATCCTTGGAGTTCATGATATAGGTCTGTCCGTTGGACTCATAGACAGGGAAATACTCGCCGGGGCGCTTCTCCTCCATGAGGGCGTACTGATAGCGGCAGGGCTGGGCGCAGGCACCCCGGTTGGAATCCCGGCCGGTCATATAGTTGGACAGCAGGCAGCGGCCGGAGTAGCTCACGCACATGGCCCCGTGACCGAAGACCTCCATCTCCAGTTCACGAGGGGCCTTGGCACGGATCTCACGGATCTCGTCCAGACTGGTCTCCCGGGCCAGAATGACACGCTTGGCGCCCAGATCGTACCAGGCCTGAGCGGAAACATAGTTGACGATGGAGGCCTGGGTGGAGATGTGGCACTCCACCTTGGGGGCGTACTTCTTGCACAGGGACAGCACGCCCACATCGGCCATGATGGCGGCGTGGACGCCCACATCGTTGATGTACTCCAGCCACTCGGGCAGATGGGCCACCTCATCGTTGCGGGGCATGGTGTTGCAGGTCACATGGACCCGCACACCGTTGGCCTTGCACAGGGCAACGGCCTCCTTCAGCTGCTCGGGGGTGAAATTGCCCGCAAAGGAGCGCATGCCGAAGGTGGTGCCAGCCAGATAGACGGCATCGGCGCCGTAGGCCACCGCCATCTTCAGCCGCTCCATATCACCGGCAGGGGCAAGGAGTTCGATTTTTTTCTTTTCCATAATATTTCTCCCAAATCAAGGACGCGCCGCATAAACCCGTCATTGCGAACCAGTCCGCAGACTGGTGCGGCAATCGGTCATTCCTTTCCTGCGGAGTACGGATTCCCACGCCATCGTGCGCGATGGCTCGGAATGACTGCTTGCGCGGCGCGTCCGGCTTTTACTTCTTGTACAGCTGCTGGCTGTTGATGAAATTCAGATGGTCGTTATAGGTCTTATTGAAGTGATGCACGCCGTCGTCGCCCAGGGCATAGTAGAAATAGCCGGTGGAGTCGGGATGCATGGCGGCCTGAATGGAATCC
>JAZQVX010000087.1:0-2228 GCA_045632045.1 Lawsonibacter sp. | reverse complement strand
TCGGGCTTGGCGGCCCCGGAGAAGCCGGGACGGCGGGAGGAGGTGTCGGCGTAGAGGGTGAACTGGGAGATGACCAGCAGAGCGCCGCCCACCTGCTCCAGATTTAAGTTCATTTTGCCGTTTTCGTCCTCGAAGATGCGCAGATTGCAGATCTTTTCGCACAGCTTATCGCGGACGGATTCGGTATCGTCGGGCCCTACGCCCAGCAGGACGAGATAGCCCTTATCAATGCCGCCCTCCACCACGCCGTCAATGGTGACGGAGGCGGAGGAGACGCGGGTAACGACTGCTTTCATTTATTTTCCTCCGGTTCTGGTGACCTGATACACGCCCTGAATGTTGTTGAGCTTATTGATGACGGTGGCCAGTTCTTCCTTATTCTTGACCTCCAGGGTCATATTCATAATGGCGTAGCCGTCGGGCATGGAGCGGGCGGACAGGGCCACCACCTTGACCTTGCAGGCGGACAGAGCCATGGCCACATCCACCGTCAGACCGTCCCGGTCCTTGGAGGAGACTTCCAGGGCGGTGCGGTAGTTGGGCAGGTTGCTCTCCACCCAGCTGCACTGGACCCAGCGGTCCAGCTCCTCGGGCTTGCGCTTTGTTTCGATGGCGTTGGGACAGTCGGCGCGATGGACGGACACGCCGTAGCCCCGGGTGATGAAGCCGATGACAGGGTCGCCGGGGACAGGGGTGCAGCACTTGGCGAACTTGACGGTGCAGTTGCCCAGACCGGCCACCACGATGCCGGAGTCGGTCTTCTTGGGGTTCTTGACCGCACCGGACTCAGGCTGGATGTTGGATACGCCGGGGACGAGGACGGACTCGGCGGTGGTCTTGTTGGCGGCGGCGGCCTTCTCGGCGGCCAGCCGGTCCAGACGCAGCAGCTCGTCCTTCACTCTTGCCACGGCCTTCATGGCGGTGGTGCCGCCGTAGCCGATGGAGGCGTACAGCTCATCCATGGTGCCAACCCGGCACTTCTTCAGCACATGGGGCAGAACTTCGGGATCCATGACGGTGGTCATGGGGATCTTCAGGCGCTTGAGCTCGGATTCGAAGCTGGAGCGGCCGGTGATGATGTTCTCCTCCCGCTTCTCCTTCTTGATCCACTGGCGGATCTTGGTGCGGGCCTCGTTGGACTTGCACAGGTTGAGCCAGTCGCGGCTGGGGCCCTTGGCGGATTTGGAGGTGATGACCTCCACGATCTCGCCGTTGGAGAGCTTATAGTCATAGGGAACCATGCGGCCGTTGACTCTTGCGCCCACCATGCGGTTGCCCACGGCGGAGTGGATGTTATAGGCAAAGTCGATGGGGGTGGCGCCGGCGGGCAGGTTGATGACATCGCCGTTGGGGGTGAAGACGAAGACCTCGTCGGCGAAGAGATCCACCTTCATGTTGTGGACGAACTCCTCGGCGTCGGCGTCCTGACCGCTTTCCAGCAGTTTTCTGACCCACTCGAAGTCGCCCTCGGTGCCCAGATTCTTGTTGGCCATGCCCTGCTTATACTTCCAGTGGGCGGCGATGCCGTACTCGGCGGTCTGGTGCATGGCCCAGGTACGGATCTGCACCTCGAAGGGCTGACCCTCACGGCCGATGACGGTGGTGTGCAGGGACTGGTACATGTTGGGCTTGGGGGTGCCGATATAGTCCTTGAAGCGGCCCAGCACGGGCTTGAACATGTCGTGGATACAGCCCAGAACATTGTAACAGTCCGGCATGTCGTCCACGATGACGCGGAAGGCGTACAGGTCGAAGATCTCGTTGAGAGACTTCTGCTGGGCGTACATCTTCCGGTAGATGGAGTAGATATGCTTCACGCGGCCGTAGACGGTGCAGTGGATGCCCTCGTCGGTGAGCCGCTCCTGAATGCGGTGACGGATGGCGTTGAGAAACTCCTCATGGGCGGAGGAGCGCTCGGCCAGCTCGTTTTCGATCTCCTTATAGCCCACGGGGTCCAGATAGCGCAGGGCGAGATCTTCCAGCTCCCACTTCAGCTTCTGCATACCGAGGCGGTGGGCGATGGGAGCGTAGATCTCCATGGTCTCCAGAGACTTCTCCTTCTGCTTCTTGGGGGACATATACTCCATGGTGCGCATGTTGTGCAGACGGTCGCAGACCTTGATGAGCACCACCCGGATGTCCTGGGCCATGGCCATGAGCATCTTGCGCAGATTTTCCATCTGCTCCTCTTCCTTGGTGACGAAGTTGGCCTTGGTCAGCTTGGTGAC
>JAZQVX010000086.1:0-2049 GCA_045632045.1 Lawsonibacter sp. | reverse complement strand
GGACTTGCGGGCACGCTCCACATTGTCGCCGAAGGGGAAGAAAGCGTCGGAACCCACGGTCACGCCGGACAGCTGGGCGATCCATTCCTTCTTCTCGGCCATGGTCAGAACCTCGGGCTTGGTCTTGAAAATGGTCTGCCATACGCCCTCGGCCAGGACATCGTCGTGCTCCTCGGAGATATACTGGTCAATGGCATTGTCGCGGCCGGGATTCTTGATGCCGTCCACGAACTCCAGAGCCAGAACCTTGGGATGCTGACGCAGCCACCAGATGTCGGCCTTGTCGCCGGCCAGGCGGGTGCAGTGGATGCGGCTCTGCTGGCCGGCGCCCACGCCGATGGTCTGACCGTTCTTGACATAGCAGACGGAGTTGGACTGGGTGTACTTCAGAGTGATGAGAGCCAGCAGCATGTCGTTTTTGGCCTGCTGGGACAGCTCCTTGTTCTCGGTGACGATGTTCTCCAGCATGGACTCATCGGGAGTCAGAGCGTTATAGCCCTGCTCGAAGCCGATGCCGAAGATGGAGCGGCGCTCGATGGGGGCGGGCTCATAGTCGGGGTCGATCTGGATGACATTATAGCCACCCTTCTTCTTGGCCTTCAGGATCTCCAGAGCCTCGTCGGTGTAGCCGGGGGCGATGACGCCGTCGGACACCTCGCCGGCCAGGCAGCGGGCGGTGTCGGCATCACAGATGTCGGACAGAGCGGCCCAGTCACCGAAGGAGCACAGACGGTCAGCGCCGCGGGCGCGGACATAGGCGCAGGCGATGGGGGACAGGTCGCCCTCGGGAGCCAGATAGATCTTGCGCTCCACCTCGGTCAGGGGCTGACCCAGAGCGGCGCCGGCGGGGGAGACATGCTTAAAGGAGGCGGCGGCGGGCAGACCGGTGGCGCGCTTCAGGGCGCGAACCAGCTGCCAGGAGTTCAGGGCATCCATGAAGTTGATGTAGCCGGGTCGGCCGTTGACCACGGTCAGAGACAGTTCGCCGTTCTCCATGAACAGGCGGGCGGGCTTCTGGTTGGGGTTACAGCCGTACTTCAGTTCCAGTTCGGTCAAGGGAATACACATCCTTTCAAATTTTCGGCAAGACTTCAAGAGGAGAAATCTTGCCTCCCCCTTTGGGGGAGGTGGCCGAACGCAGTGAGGTCGGAGAGGGCCCTCTCAGTCTCGCTTCGCTCGACAGCTCCCCCGGAGGGGGAGCCGAGTTTATATGTTTAGTTGTGCTTGTTGATGATGACAGTGTCGCGCTCACCGCTGGCTAGATCGATGGTCTGCACGAACAGGGACACCTTGTTGTCGGGGTTCAGGTTGGCCCAGATCTCGTCGGCAAAGGACTGAGCGGTCACATCGCCCATGACGATCTTGCGGGGCTCACCCTCGAAGGAGGGCAGGGGATCCAGATTCTCCTGATAGGTGTGGATGAAGTGGCCGGTGCCGGCGATGGGGGCATCGTACTCATAGAAGAAACGGTGGTTGCAGTTGGGATCGCCGTCGGCGGACTTCAGAATGGACAGGCAGTAGGAGCCGTCCTTGGCCAGAACACCGGAGATGCGGGGGGTGTAGTTGTCGGGATCGGGCTCGTAGCAGCGGGTGCGCAGAGCCTCGATGTAGCTCTTACCGGCCTTCAGACCCTCCATGACGGTATCGGTCTGGTCGCCGTTGGTGACGATGGTGTCGTCGCCCACGATGCGCACGGGGTGGTAGATGATCAGAGAGGGATCGACCATCTTGGACTCGTCAAAGGCGCGGGTACGGATGCCGTCCTCGGTGACTTCGAAGATGCGGTTGCGGCTGTTCTCACTGCGGCCCATGATGAAATAGGCGATGACGGCCTTGGCGTTGTCGGGGGTGCGGCCCAGCACGATGCCACGGCCGGGATAGGGATGGCTGGTCAGGATGTCGTTCAGATTCTGGATCTGCATAAATGGTATCTCCTCTCAAATATAATCCAGGGTATCACGCCTCGACTGTTCGCGACGCGCGGTTTCGCTTCGATTCGGGCTGGTATGCGCGGGCGTTGCCCGCTCCTCTCGCCCTCACTCCGCTCCA
>JAZQVX010000085.1:0-2337 GCA_045632045.1 Lawsonibacter sp. | reverse complement strand
AGTTGGACAGCAGGCAGCGGCCGGAGTAGCTCACGCACATGGCGCCGTGACCGAAGACCTCCATCTCCAGTTCACGAGGGGCCTTGGCACGAATCTCACGGATCTCGTCCAGACTGGTCTCCCGGGCCAGAATGACACGCTTGGCACCCAGATCATACCATGCCTGAGCGGAGACATAGTTGACGATGGAGGCCTGGGTGGAGATGTGGCACTCCACCTTGGGAGCGTACTTCTTGCACAGGGACAGCACGCCCACATCGGCCATGATGGCGGCGTGGACGCCCACATCGTTGATGTACTCCAGCCACTCGGGGAGATGGGCCACCTCATCGTTGCGGGGCATGGTGTTGCAGGTCACATGGACCCGCACGCCGTTGGCCTTGCACAGGGCAACGGCCTCCTTCAGCTGCTCAGGGGTGAAGTTACCCGCAAAGGAGCGCATACCGAAGGTGGTGCCCGCCAGATAGACGGCATCGGCGCCGTAGGCCACCGCCATCTTCAGCCGCTCCATATCGCCGGCAGGGGCAAGGGGTTCGATTTTCTTCTTTTCCATAATATTTCTCCCAAATCAAGGACGCGCCGCATAAACCCGTCATTGCGAACCAGTCCGCAGACTGGTGCGGCAATCCGTCATTCCTTTCCTGCGGAGTACGGATTCCCACGCCATCGTGCGCGATGGCTCGGAATGACTGCTTGCGCGGCGCGTCCGGCTTTTACTTCTGATACATCTGCTGGCTGTTGATGAAATTCAGATGGTCGTTATAGGTCTTATTGAAGTGATGCACGCCGTCGTCGCCCAGGGCATAGTAGAAATAGCCGGTGGAATCGGGGTGCATAGCGGCCTGGATGGAATCCATGCCGGGGTTGCAGATGGGTGCGGGGGGCAGACCCTTGTACTTATAGGTGTTATAGGGGGAGTCGATCTGCTTATCCGCCTCGGTGGGCACCTTGCCGCCGTTGAGGTAGGCCAGGGTGGCGTCGATCTGCAGGAAACCGGCAGTTTCACCGTTGGAGTTCAGGCGGTTATAGATGACGGAGGCGATCTTCTTGTGGTCGGTGCCGTCAGTTTCCTTCTCGATGAGGGAGGCGATGGTGAGGATCTCCTGAATGGTCTTGCCGCTCTCGGCAACCTCGGCGCGCATCTCGTCGGTGAAGCGGGCGTCGAAGTTCACCAGCAGCTTGTTGATGGCGTACAGGGGGCTGTGGGGGGTGTAGAAGGTGTAGGTGTCGGGGTAGAGATAGCCCTCCAGACGGGCGGGATCACCCAGATCGATCTCCTGCAGGAAGGAGAAGGCATAGTCGTGGTCGGCGGCCTGCTCATTCAGATCGGCCACGGTGGCCACACCCTTTTCCTCCAACAACTGGAAGATCTGCGCCACGGTATAGCCCTCGGGGATGGTGACCTGAACCTCGGCGCGGGTGGCAGACTTGATGCTCATGTTGGCCAGCAGGGCGCGGTAGTCCATGTCGTTGTTCAGCGTATAGGTGCCCATGGACACATTGTCACTGCCGTTGGTGACGGCGGCGAAGAGCTTGAACAGGGGCTTATACTCAATGAGCCCGTTCTCCTTCAGGGTGTCCACCACATCATCGAAGGTATCGGTACTCTCCACGGTGATGGTGACGCTGCGCTCGGGCTTGTTCAAAGCCAGCACATCGTTGGCCGCGATCCAGATCAGGCAGGCCAGAATGACCGACACGATGATGACGATCAGGGAATAGAGCATGGCAAAGCCGATGACCCGCCCCGCGCTGCGGCGGCGCTTTCTGGGGCGGGGAACCGCGCTCCCCTCGTAATATTTTCTCTCCTGGGACATAGTTTCAGCTCCTTATACGGCTGTTTTATTTGCAGCGGATGACCTGCGTTTCGGTGACGACGGCATCCACATGGGTATCATGGGGTTCCACGGGAACATGGTCCCGGAGGACCTTATCCCGGCACAGACCAATTTTCACGCCCTCATAGTGTTCCAGCCAGCGGTCGTAATAGCCGCCGCCGAAGCCCATGCGGTAGCCCTGTCTGTCATAGGCCACGGCGGGGGTGAGGACAAAGTCCACATCTTCCTTGGGAATGAGTTCGCACTCGGTGCTGGGCTCCAGAATGCCGAACTTGTGGAGCACAAGGGGGATGGCGGGGTCATAGCGGCGCACCTCCATCCGGTGGCCGGGCCGCATGAGGGGCAGACCCACGATCTTTCCCCGCTCCAACAGCTTTTCGATCAGCAGGGCTGTATTGGGTTCCTTTCCGGGCATACCCCAGAAGGCGAAGAACACTTTGGCGGTTTCCACCTCGGGCAGGGCGAGGAAGCGCTCGAAGATCTCCTCGTCGCTCTCTGC
>JAZQVX010000084.1:0-5253 GCA_045632045.1 Lawsonibacter sp. | reverse complement strand
ACGGCTGTGGAGCGTTTCGGTAATGGCAGAGATGTATTCTATCGCCCGGACGATAATGGGCATTTTGTAGTATCTGCCCCCGTTGAAATCAGTAA
Source organism: Lawsonibacter sp. (assembly GCA_045632045.1). Lineage (GTDB taxonomy): Bacteria > Bacillota > Clostridia > Oscillospirales > Oscillospiraceae > Lawsonibacter. The sequence goes on along the minus strand of JAZQVX010000084.1, from coordinate 5,158 downwards.
CCAGTTTTATGCTTGGGTTTGCGGATTTCATACAAAAGCCAAAATTATTAGTCCTCCAGAAGTAGTGGACGGGATGAAAGAATTCTTAAAAGATATTTGCAGGAGGTATGACTAAATGACATCGAATGAATTTCTTGATAGCTTCTGGTCATACTATTTAACCCTCGAAAAGCGTTTTTTACAATTACGGAACTATATTGAGTTTGACACAGATAACTTTTCTTGTTTTTCATGTGAGTTATTGGCCCTTCTTCAAACAATTTGTTCCGAAATTGATGTTGTGTGCAAAGAAATCTGTGGCTATCCGAATGATTCCCACAAGAACATAGGAAACTATAAGGTTGATATTGCAACCAAATTTCCCAATGTTCATGAAACCCAAATTAGAGCTGACTATTTCAATATAACGCTCAAACCATTCGAAAACTTCCTTCCCGATAAAAGCATGGCTTGGTGGACAGCATATACTGGAGTTAAGCACGCCCGCATTCAGAACATCAAATCAGGTAATCTTGAAAACACGCTTTTTGCCCTAGCTGCTTTGTATACACTCGAAAAACATTTGCATAAAGAAATCACCGGGAAAGACGGTATTTCTCAGGAATCCAATCTTTTTCATATTGTCGGTTGGTTGGAATTAGGCCATTTGCTCTGGGATTTTCGTGTTGAGTGATGAAATAAAAACAACAATCCTCCAGAAAGTTGATACTTCTGGAGGATTGTTGTTAAAAGTTGATACCGTAGATCAATTAGTACCGATTGGATCCGATTAAGGTCAAAGATTAAAGGCTGAAGCGAATTTGTCTGTCGCTGATTTCATCTGTTGGAGGTCAGACTTCACATAGAAGTTGAGGGTTGTGCTGGCATCCGCGTGGCCCAGAATCTCCTGTACGCTTTTGGTGTCTGCGCCGTTAGCCAAAAGCAGCGTTGCACATGAATGGCGCAGATCGTGAGGTGAGAGATCTGGAAGACTGTGCTGTTTCATGAACCGTTTGAGTCTCCGCGTGATGCTGTTGGGATCTCTTGGTTCGAAAACACTTGCCACGCCAGGAAACAAATAGGCTTCCTTGAGAATGGTACAGGGATGCTGAGACTGCATTTGCTTCTTGTGTTGGAGCAACAGGGCAAATGTGCTGTCCATCAGAGGAATCGTGCGTAGACTACTCTCTGTTTTTGGGGTGCCGACTACAACGCCGTGGCCTGAAGCATAAGTGACATTTCGTGAGATAGTGACAGTCTTGTTCTCCTCATCAATGTCTTTCCACCTCAGACCCGCACATTCGCCGCGCCGGATTCCAGTAGTAATCAGCAACTGAAGAAGACAATGAAAATCAAGCGGGCATTCACCCAAGGCAGCAAAGAAGCGTTGTGCCTCCTGCTCTGTCAGAGCCTCTACTGGACGCTTTTGCAGTTTTGGGGCATTTACCTCATCCATAGGGTTGTGTTCGATCTGCTTGCGTTTCAGCGCGTCTGCGAAGATAAGTTTGAGCGTTGCGTATTGATGCCGCAGCGTCTTAGCAGACATGCCCTTGCCGTTCCGGCCCTCGTGCTTGGTGCGCAGATACAGGAGATACTTCTCAATGTCTGTGGAGGTAATCTCACGCAAACAGTCCTTTTTGAAATAGTCACAGATCAACTGAACCATCGAACGATAAAAAGTAACGGTCGTTGGCTTTCGCTCTCCGTTCTCAACCACCAGAGGGAACCATGTATCTTCGATGTAATCTGAAAGGCGTGTCCACTTTGGTGTTGGAGGTTCTTCCTCCTTCACAAAGCCATGGGCCTTCAGCTCAGCTTCCCAGACAGCAGCCGCGCTCTGAGCTGCCTTCTGTTTCTTTGCGGAAGGCATCCCAGCAGGAGGCACCCAAGTTGTACAGCGGATGATTTGCTTGTTGTGTTCGTCTCTGCCGAGATACGCTTTGAATTTGTAAGAAACAATCTTTCCATCTTTCTTATTCGGATAGATTGATGCCATTTGGAACACCCTTTCCCGATGTTCCAATGTGCTTTGAGTGGGCTTGTTGACCTGAAGTTGACCTAATTCTCAAAAATCAGGCATTCGTCAGAATAAACAAGAAACCCTGTAACCATTGTGGTTACAGGGTTTTACTTGGTACGGCTGAAGGGATTCGAACCCCCGACCTTTTGGTTCGTAGCCAAACACTCTATCCAGCTGAGCTACAGCCGCAAGTTGCGCCGTCGATTGACAGCTCGGTTATAATACCACAGCGCAAACTAAAATGCAAGGGGTTTTTGAAAAATTTTCGAAAAAAATTTCCGGGGAATTTTTGAGCCTTACAGACCGAGGGAGAGGATCTCGTCCAGCTGGGCATAGTCGGCCTTGACCAGTCGGCAGGAACCGATCCCATCGGGCCGAATGAGGGTGATGGAGGAACCTCTGCGCTTCTTGTCGGCGTAGGCGGCCTCCAGCAGCGCGGTCTTGGGGATGGTAGTGGTGCGCTCCAGATGGTACTTCTCCAGCAGACCTTCCAGAATCTCCAGACATTCGGCGGGACAGGCGCCCATGCGCACGCAGGCCCGGGTCATGATGCCCATACCCATGGCGACACCCTCACCGTGGTAGATGCCGAAGTCGCTGCACCGCTCGATGGCGTGGCCGATGGTGTGTCCGAAGTTTAGAATCTGGCGGATGGCGTTGTCCTGCTCGTCCTCGGCCACCACATCCCGCTTGATCTCCAGACAATGGGCGATGACCCATTCGATGTCGGTGCCGGGAGGATTGTCCCGCAGGAAGTCCAGCAGTTCAGGACTGCGGATCATGCCGTACTTGATGATCTCCGCCCAGCCCTCGGAGAGAACGGCGTGGGAGAGGGTGGACAGGGTGTCGGTGTCGCACAGGACGAGGTGGGGCTGAGTGAAGGTGCCCACCATATTTTTGCCCTCGGGGAGGTCGACGGCGGTCTTGCCGCCCACGGAGGAGTCTACCACCGCCAGCAGGGTGGTGGGCAGCTGCACACAGGGGATGCCCCGCAGATAGAGAGAGGCGGCCAGTCCTGCCATGTCGCCCGTCACGCCGCCGCCCAGCGCAAAGACGGCGTCAGCCCGGGACAGACCCCGCTGGGCCAGAAAGGTGAGCAGCTCCACCAGAGTCTGGGTGGTTTTGCTCCGCTCGCCGGCGGGGAACACAAAGGGAACGACCCGGAATCCGGCCTGTTCCAGACTGAAAACGACGGTGTGTCCGTAAAGGGGAAACACATTACTGTCCGATACAACAATGGCTTCACGGCCCTTCAGCAGGGGCGCGGACAACTCACCCACCCGGGAGAGCAGACCGGAGCCGATGTGGATGTCATAGGTGCGGGAGGCTTCAACGGTGAGGGATCTCATAGGCGCTTCCTTTCTTACCACAGCCCTTGAGCGGCGGCTCGGACGGCGTAGACGGCCTTCGCCACATCGGCAAACTGGTCGGGGCGGAGAGACTGTGCGCCGTCACACAGAGCGTGGGGAGGATCATTGTGGACTTCGATGATGAGACCGTCGGCACCGCAGGCGGCGGCAGCCATGGCCATGGGCTTGACATAGCGGGCCACACCGGTGGCGTGGCTGGGGTCGATGACCACGGGGAGATGGGTCAGCTCATGGAGGACGGGGACGGCGGAGAGGTCGAGGGTATTGCGGGTGGCAGTTTCAAAGGTGCGCACGCCGCGCTCGCAGAGGATGACATTCTCATTGCCCCCGGCCATGACATATTCGGCGCTCATGAGCAGTTCTTTGATGGTGCTGGACATGCCGCGCTTGATGAGGATGGGCTTGTTGGTGCGGCCCAGCTCTTTGAGTAGTTCAAAGTTCTGCATATTTCGGGCACCCACCTGAATGGCATCCACCTCGGCGAAGAGATCCAGATGATTGATGTTCATGATCTCGGTGACGATGGGCAGCCCGGTCTCCTTCTTCGCTTTGAGCAGCAGCTCAATGCCCTCTGCCTTCAATCCCTGGAAATCATAGGGGGAGGTGCGGGGCTTGAAGGCGCCGCCGCGCAGCATGGTGGCACCGGCGGCCTTGACACTGTGCGCCACAGAGATGATCTGCTCCTCGCTTTCAACGGAGCAGGGACCGGCAATGAGGGCGAAGTTCCCGTGACCGATTTTGGTGCTGCCAATGTCGATGACGGAGTCATCGGGATGGAACTTCCGGTTGGCGCTCTTGTAGGGCTCGGAAACATGCTTGACGGCCTGTACGATGTCCAGACTGGAAAGTTGCTCGTCGTCGAGCCGATGGGTATCGCCGATCACGCCGATGATGGTCTGGTAATCACCAAAGACGATGTGAGTGCGAAGACCTCTGTCCTCGATGTTCTGGGCCAGGATTCGAATTTGCTCTTCGCGAGTTTCGGGCTTAACGATAATGATCATAAAACACATTCCTTTCTTTGGCGGTGTCCTGACAGACGAAAGAAAACCTGCGGCGAAAGAAACTTTCACCGCAGGCATTGATACGATCCAGAGTTCCGATTATGGACTGGTCGAGCCAAGTTTTGCAGCAGAAAGCTCTTTTACCTTTTGGAGGAAAAAGTAAAAGTGGTAAAAGAGAAAGCTGCAAACAGGTTCATCATAGTAAGATTCTCCTCGATAGCTCGGTAGTGTGATAATCTATGGGTTGATGATACCACCGAGGAGAGGGAGTGTCAATGGGAGAAACACAAAAAATGGGCTCTGTTAAGATTGAAAATGAGAAACAAAATAAGTTAAAGTGATTGAGCAGACGGGAACGAGCGCGGAACAAGAGATATATAGCTGGGTATGAGAAGTGCGGATTATAAAATGGAGAATGAGCAGTGGAACCCAAACGGGGCGGCAGAGCAGAAAGAAAATTTTTTGAAAAATTTTAAAATTCCTCTTGATTTTTGTGGATAAGTGTGGTATTCTATCGAAGTCGTCAACAGACGGCACAATTTGCGGCTGTAGCTCAGCTGGATAGAGTGTTTGGCTACGAACCAAAAGGTCGGGGGTTCGAATCCCTTCAGCCGTACCAAAAGACACAGATTACTGTAAGGTAGTCTGTGTCTTTTGCTTTTGTTGGAAGAAGGGATTCGAACCCTGAGAGGGTGAGCGGCGAAAACAAAATATGCCGGTGGCATGTTTTGCGCCGCGAAGTCCGCAGTGGCTATGCCACAAGGACGGCATCTGCTAAAGCAGAT
>JAZQVX010000083.1:0-9480 GCA_045632045.1 Lawsonibacter sp. | reverse complement strand
ATGGCCCCCACTTCTCCTGACGAGTTCGGCGCCATGTTTGGTGCCACCGCTTCCGCCTTCGGCAACAACATGTGGCTGCTCATCGCCCTGGCTGTCACCTTCCTCATCATGGTACTGGGCATCTCTGCCGGCATCGAGAAGGCCAACAAGCTGATGATCCCCATGTTCTATGCCCTGTTCATCGGTCTGGCTATCTATGTGGCCTTCCAGCCCGGCGCCGCCGACGGCTACCGCTGGATGTTTACCGTCGATCCCGAGAAGCTGAAGGATCCCATGCTGTATGTCTACGCACTGGGCCAGTCCTTCTTCTCCCTCTCTCTGGCCGGCAACGGCACCGTCATTTACGGCTCCTACCTCAGCGACGAGACCGATACCATCTCCGCCGCATGGAAGATCGCCCTGTTCGACACGATGGCCGCCATGCTGGCCGCCCTGGTCATCATCCCCGCTATGGCTACCACCGGCACTCTGCTGTCCGAGCGCGGCCCCGGCCTGATGTTCATCTCTCTGCCCTATCTGTTCAAGGGCATGGTCGGCGGCGAACTGCTGGTCATCGTGTTCTTTGTGGCCGTCCTGCTGGCCGGTCTGACCTCTCTGGTCAACCTGTATGAGGCACCCATTGAAACTCTGCAGGCCAATCTCCACTTCAGCCGCCCCATGGCCACCGCCGTCATCGGCGGCATCGGCGCCGTGTCTGCCGTGTGCATTCAGGGCATCGTGTCCGGGTGGATGGACTTCGTGTCCATCTATGTCTGCCCTCTGGGCGCGGGTCTGGCGGGCATCATGTTCGCCTGGGTCTGGGGTAAGGAAAAGGTGGAGGCCGAGGTGTCCAAGGGCCGCAGCAAGCCTGTGGGCGCATGGTATTATCCCCTGTACAAATATGTTTTCTGCATTCTGACCTTCGTGGTGCTCATCGCCGGCATCCTCAACGAGGGCGGCATTGGTTAACACACAAATCGGGACTCTCATGTTGGGAGTCCCGATTTTTTACATTTTTTCGTATCTCGGGGATTCTATTTTGATTTCGGATTTGCTATAATGTATGGGTTAAGATATGCCCTCACGGAGGTTTCTATATATGGAAAAGATTTTTGAACAACTGCACAGTGCCCTCTCTGCCGCCTGCCCCGAGCTGGAACTGCGCGTGGACGAGCCTATGTCCCGCCACATCTCCTTCCGCGTGGGCGGCCCCGCCGCTCTGATGGCACTGCCCACCACGGTGGATCAGGCTCAGCTGTGCGTCAAAACTGCCGTTTCTCTGGGCGTTGAGCCCTTCTTTCTGGGCAACGGCTCCAATCTGCTGGTTCCCGATGAGGGTGTCCGCCGTTTTCTGATCAAGCCTGTCCCCGGTCTGAACCAGATCACGCTGGAGGGCAGCACCATCACGGCCGGTTGCGGCGTTACCCTCGCCCGTCTGGCCATGTTCGCCCGGGACAATTCCCTGACCGGACTGGAATTTTCCCACGGCACCCCCGGTTCTCTGGGGGGCGCCGTGTTCATGAACGCCGGTGCCTACGGCGGCGAAATGGCTCAGGTGGTGCGTAGTGTCACCTGTCTGAGCGCAGAGGGCGAGATCGAGATCGTCACCGACTTTAACTTTGGCTATCGCCACAGCGTGTTTTCCGACGGCAAGCGACTCATTCTCTCCGCCACCATGGAACTGCAGCCCGGTGACCGCACTGTCATCACCGCCCGCATGGACGAACTGGCCGCCCAGCGCCAGTCCAAGCAGCCTCTGGAATTCCCCAGCGCCGGCTCCATGTTCAAGCGCCCCGCTGGCCATTTCGCCGGCGCGCTCATTGAGCAGTCCGGTCTGAAGGGCTTCACCGTGGGCGGCGCCCAGGTTTCCGAAAAGCACGCCGGATTTGTCATCAACGCCGGCGGCGCCACCTGTTCTGATGTGCTGGAACTGGTGCGACAGGTGCAGCTTCGCGTCATAGAAAATTTCGGCGTGGAACTGGAAATGGAAGTTCGCGTCCTGAAATAACGACAGGCACATTCCCTTTACAAAGGATGATATATCAATGGAATTTATTCTGATCTCCGGCATGTCGGGGGCAGGCAAGAGTAAGGCCGCCTCCTTCATGGAGGACATGGACTTTTTCTGCGTGGACAATCTCCCCGCTCCCCTCATCGTAAAATTTGCCGAGCTGGGCATGGCCGGTTCCGGCGAGTATGACCGGGTCGTGCTGGTCTGCGATGTCCGCGGCGGCACCAGCTTTGACGGTCTGTTTCAGGCACTGGACGAGCTGAAGACCCTAAAATGCTCTTACCGCATCCTCTTCATGGACGCCAGCGACGAGACCATCATCAAGCGCTATAAAGAGACTCGCCGGACTCACCCCCTCATGGAGGACGGCATCAGCCTGGAGCAGGCCATCGACATGGAACGGGAAATGCTGCGCCCTCTGCGGGAGCGGGCCGAGTACATCATCGACACCAGCGCCCTCTCCACCGCCAAGCTCAAGGGCGAGCTGCGCCGCATTTTCGCCCGGGGCGAGCAGCAGCAGGGGCGGATGGATCTGCGGGTGCTCTCCTTCGGCTTCAAGCACGGTCTGCCCATGGAGGCCGATCTGGTCTTTGATGTCCGTTTCCTGCCCAACCCCTACTATCTGCCAGAGCTGCGGCAGAAAACCGGACTGGACGCCGATGTGCGCAATTATGTCTACTCCACCCCCACCGCCGACGAATTTTTCTCCCGCCTGACCGACTTCACCGACTGGCTCCTCCCCCGGTATGAGGAGGAGGGCAAGTCCGTTCTGGTGGTTGCCGTGGGCTGTACCGGCGGTCATCACCGCTCGGTGGCCATCGCCCACGCCCTTGCCGAACACTACCGCGCCAAGGGCATCAATGTTTCGGAAAACCACCGTGATTTGGGTTACAACTAAAGGAGTGTAAAGAGAATGTCCTTTTCATCTGATGTGAAACAGGAGCTCTGCCGCGCCCCTCTGAGCCGCAAGTGTTGCGCTCAGGCTGAGGCCTACGGCGTGCTTTTGTACTGCAATACTTTCTCCTCCGGTGAGATTCGGATCATCACCGAGAGCGACGCGCTGGCACAGCGCCTCCCCTCTCTGTTCAAGAAGGCTTTCCAGATCACCTTCGACCGTCTCCCCATCGGCGAGGGCAAGCATATTTTTCTCATCACCGATCCCGAAAAGCTGGCCGTGGTGCAGCAGACCTACGGCGGCGAGGAGCGGGCTCTGGCCCTGCACATCAACTTCGGTGTGCTGGAAGAGGCCTGCTGCCGCATTGCTTTCCTGCGGGGCGCCTTTCTGGCGGGCGGCTCTGTGACCGATCCCCAGAAGGGCTATCATCTGGAGCTGTCCACCTCCCACCAGAGCGTCAGCCGCGAGATGCTGGCTCTCATGCGGGAGCTGGATCTGGAGCCCAAGGACGCCCCCCGAAAGGGCAACGCCGTCATCTACTTCAAGCAGAGCGACCGCATCGAGGATTTCCTCACCTCCATCGGCGCCCCCATCTCCGCCATGGAGGTCATGAACGCCAAGCTGGAGAAGGATCTGCGGGGCAGCGTGAACCGCCGCGTCAACTGCGATGCCGCCAATCTGGACAAGGCCGTGGAGGCCGCCATGGTTCAAATCGAGGCCATTCACAAGCTGGAGGAGAGCGGCGTGCTGGCCACTCTGCCCGAAAAGCTGCAGGAGGTGGCCAATCTGCGCCGGGAGCATCCCGCCGACACCCTCATTCAGCTGGCTCAGCGCTGTGATCCCCCCATCACCAAATCCGCTCTGAACCACCGTCTGCGCAAGCTCATCGACATGAGCAAGCAGATGGACTGAGGTATCTGTCATGGATCACTGTACTTTCCGTGCCGCCGTCCCCGGGGACGAGGCACTCATTCTCGATTTTATCCACCAGCTGGCCATCTATGAGCGTATGGACGATCAGGTGGTGGCGACCCCCGAACTGCTGACCGAGTGGATCTTCGAAAAGCAGAAGGCCGAGGTGGTCTTTGCCGAAGTGGACGGTCAACCTGTGGGCTTCACCCTCTTCTTCCACAACTTCTCCACCTTCCTCGGACGAGCCGGCATCTATCTGGAGGATCTGTTCGTCCTGCCCGAACACCGGGGCAAGGGCTATGGCAAGGCTCTGCTGTGCAATCTGGCCCGCATCGCCGTGGAGCGTGGCTGCGGACGGCTGGAGTGGTCCTGTCTGGACTGGAACAAACCCTCCATCGACTTCTATACCAAGCGCATGCAGGCCGTCCCCATGGATGAGTGGACGGTATACCGCCTCACCGGGGAGACGCTACTCGCGGCGGCAAAAGAAGTCTGATCGACCGTTGAACATCTGTAGGGGCGCAAAGTGTGCGCCCCCACGATGACTGCCGTACCAACCATGGGCGCACGCTGTGCGCCCCTACACAAGAAAATCCAGAGGAGAAACACTATGTCCTTTGTCCATTTACATCTGCATACAGAGTTTTCCCTGCTGGACGGCGCCTGCCGCATCAAAAAGCTGGTCAAGCATGTTAAGGAGCTGGGCCAGAGCGCCGTCGCCATCACCGACCACGGCGTTATGTACGGCGTCATTGACTTCTACCGCGCCTGTAAGGCCGAGGGAATCAAGCCCATCATCGGCTGTGAGGTCTATGTTGCCCCCCGCACCCGCTTTGACAAGGTGCATGAGTTCGACTCTGAGGCCCGCCATCTGGTTCTTCTGTGCCGCAACGAGCAGGGCTACCGCAACCTGTCCTACATGGTATCCAAGGCATTTCTGGAGGGTTTCTACATCAAGCCCCGCATCGACATGGATCTGCTGCGAGAGCGCAGCGAGGGTCTGATCGCCTGCTCCGCCTGTCTGGCCGGTGCCCTGCCCCGGATGCTCCGGGCCGGGGAGTATGACAAGGCCAAGGCCTATGCGCTGGAGATGCGGGACATCTTCGGCGAGGACGGCTTCTACATGGAGCTGCAGGATCACGGCATCACCGAGCAGCAGCAGGTCAACGCCGGAATCCTCCGCATCCATGAGGAGACGGGCATTCCCATCATCGCCACCAACGACTGCCACTACATCCGCAAAGAGGACGCCGAGATGCAGGACATTCTCATGTGCGTTCAGATGGGCAGAACTCTGGACGACCCCGGACGCATGAAATTCGAGAGCGAAGAATTTTATGTCAAGTCTGAGGATGAGATGCGCGCCCTCTTTCCCAATTATCCCGAAGCTGTGGAAAACACCGCCAGAATTGCCGAGCTTTGCAATGTGGAGTTTGAATTCGGACGGTATCACCTTCCCCATTTCCAGCTTCCCGAGGGGTACAGCGACGGCTGGGACTACTTCGAAAAGCTGTGCATGGACGGCTTCCTGCGCCGCTACCCCGCCCAGCCCGCGGACTATCTCAAACAGCTGCGCTATGAGATGGACATGATCCGCAAGATGGGCTTCGTGGACTACTTCCTCATCGTTTCCGACTTCATTGGCTACGCCAAGGGCAACGGCATCCCTGTGGGCCCCGGCCGTGGTTCCGCCGCAGGCTCCATGGTGTCCTACTGTCTGAACATCACCGATGTGGATCCCATGAAGTACGGCCTGTACTTCGAGCGATTCCTCAATCCCGAGCGCGTGTCCATGCCCGATATTGATATTGACTTCTGCATCCGCCGCCGTCAGGAGGTCATTGACTATGTCAACCGCAAGTACGGCGCGGATCATGTGGCCCAGATCGTCACCTTCGGTACCATGCTGGCCCGGGGCTCCCTGCGGGATGTGGGCCGCGTCCTCAATGTGCCCTACGCCGAGGTGGACGCCCTTGCCAAGCTGGTGCCCTCAACTCTCCACATCACGCTGGAGGACTCTCTGAAGCTGTCCAAGCAGTTCAAGGACGCCTATGAGGGACAGCCCGGGGTGCAGAAGCTGGTGGACACCGCCATGGCGATCGAGGGTATGCCCCGCAACACCTCCACCCACGCCGCGGGCGTGGTCATCACCAGCCAGCCTGTCAGCGACTATGTCCCTCTGGCCACCAACGACGGACTGCCTGTCACCCAGTACATCATGACCACACTGGAAGAGCTTGGTCTGCTGAAGATGGACTTCCTCGGTCTGCGCAACCTGACCATTCTGGACGACGCCGCCAAGATGGTACAGCAGAAGCAGCCCGGATTTACGCTGGCCGACATCAACGAAAACGATCCCGCCGTGCTGAACATGCTCTCCGAGGGCAAGACCGCAGGCGTGTTTCAGATGGAATCTGCCGGCATGACCGGCGTGTGCGTGGGTCTGAAGCCCCAGAACATTGAGGACATCACCGCCATCATCGCCCTCTACCGCCCCGGCCCCATGGACTCCATCCCCCGCTTCATCGCCTGCAAGCACACCCCCGAGAAGATCACCTATAAGCACCCCCTGCTGGTGCCCATCCTCTCCAACACTTACGGCTGTATCGTCTATCAGGAGCAGGTCATTCAGATCTTCCAGGAGCTGGCGGGCTACTCCCTGGGACAGGCAGATATGGTGCGCCGCGCCATGTCCAAGAAGAAGGTCAAGGACATTGAGCGGGAGCGAACCGCTTTCCTCCACGGCGACCCGGAGCGCCACATCGACGGCTGTATCGCCCGGGGCGTCCCCGAGGGCGTGGGCCAGAGCATTTACGACGAGATCTACGACTTCGCCAACTACGCCTTTAACAAAGCCCACGCCGTCTGCTATGCCATCGTGGCCTATCAGACCGCATGGTTCAAGTATTACCATCCCAAGGAGTATATGGCCGCTCTGCTGACCTCCGTGCTGGACTCCAGTGAAAAGGTGGCCGAATATATCTCCGAGTGCCGCTCCATGGGCATCGCCCTGCTGCCCCCCGATGTCAACCAGTCCAAAACCGACTTCTCCGTGGTGGATGAGGGCATCCGTTTCGGTCTGGCCGCCCTGAAGGGTGTGGGCCGCAACTTCACCCAGGGACTGCTGGCCGAACGGGAGCAGCACGGCCCCTTCCGTGATTTCACCGACTTCTGCGAGCGGATGTTTGACCACGATCTCAACCGCCGCGTGGCAGAGTCCCTCATCAAGAGCGGCGCCACGGACAGTCTGAACAGCGGCTATCGCTCTCAGCTGCTCCATGTCTACGGTCAGGTGCTGGACAGCATCGCCGCCAGCCGCAAGCGCAATGTGGAAGGTCAGTTGGATCTGTTCGGCTTCGGTATGGGGGAGGACAGCTCTGACGCTCCCTCTGCCGCCCGCATTCAGCTCCCTCCCCTGCCCGAGTTTGCACCCGAGGAACTCATGCGCATGGAAAAGGAGACGACGGGTCTCTATCTCACCGGTCATCCCATGGATCAGTACCGGGATCTGGCCCGCCGGGTAGGCGCTGTCACCGTGGGCGCCGTAAAGGCCGACTTTGCCCGGGACGAGGGCCCCCAGGAGTTCCACGACAACCAGAAGGTCACGGTGGCCGGCGTCGTCACCACCTATAAGACCCGCACCACCAAGAACAACACCCTCATGGCCTATGTGGAGCTTGAGGACAACACCGGCGGATTGGAGCTGCTGTGCTTCTCCCGGGTTCTGGATGAGAGCGGCTCTTACATCCGGGAAAATGCCCCCATTCTCGTCACCGGGCGCATCTCCGTCCGGGACGAGAAGGAACCGCAGATCATGGTGGACACCATCCGCCCCCTCACCGATCTGACCTTCCCCGCAGACACCCCTGCCGCCCCCGCTCCCGTCGGTGGCAAGCAGACTCAGACCAATCAGACTCCCCGCAAACTGTGGCTGCGCTTCCCCGACCGAAACGATCCCCGGTTGGAGAAGATCAAACTGGTTCTCTCCTTCTTCCCCGGCAAGGAGCAGGCCGTCCTCTACTTCGAGGACTGCGGCCGCCGGGTGGGCACATGGTGCCAGATCCATCCCGCCCTTGTGGACGATCTGAAAGAGCGTCTGGGCGAGAACAATGTGGTTGTAAAATGACAAAAAGCCTGTGAAACTTGCGTTTCACAGGCTTTTTCACATTCAGAAGAACATCACAAACACAGAAGTCATGATGCCACAGATGCAGATGGCGATGGAACTCATGGCACCCTGCAGCTTGCCGATCTCCAGGGCCTTGGTGGTGCCCAGGGCGTGACTGCAGGCGCCGATGGCCACACCCTCCGCCACAGGATTCTTCACCCGGAAGATCTTCGCGAACAGAGGGGCACCCAGCGCGCCGGTGGTACCGGCGATCAGGACGGCGGCAGTGGTGATGCCGGCCACACCGCCGCGGTTCTCGGAAATGGCCACGGCGATGGCGGTGGTCACGCTCTTGGGGAAGAGGGATGCGGTGATGACGCTGTTGACCGCCATCAGCTTGCACAGCAGGGTGATGGTCGCCAGACTGGTCAGAGCACCCACGGAACAACCTACCACCACGGGCAGGAAATATTTGCCCAGCAGCTTGCGCTGGTTGTAGATGTTAAGGGCCAGCACAGCGGTGGCGGGTGCCAGCATGGTGGTCACAATGTCACCGCCCACCTTATAGGCGCTGTAAGGGATCTTCAGCAGCACCAGCACACCGATGGCAAAAATAGTGGCCACCACCAGCGGATAGCACAGCTTCCAGCCGGTTTTCTTCTGGGCCCACACGCCAACCGTCCAGGACAAGCAGGTCAGGAAGATGCCAAACATGGGGGTATGGAAAAATTCAATCATGTTTAGCCTCCTTCTTGTCCACCAGCGCCATGAGCAGCTGGGTGCTCCACGCGGTGGCACAATACACGATGGGGGTTGTGATAACGGCAATAAACAGGAAGGGCAGCAGACAGTCCACCAGCTTGGGGAAATGCTCCATCACGCTGACACAGGGGGCCACAAAGAAAAAGGACATATTGGTCACAAAAAAATTGCTGGCCTTGTCGATATGCCGCGCTTTGACGATGCCGGTCAGCAGCAGCACCAACAGCAGCATCATACTGATCACGCTGGAGGGAAACTGAAAGGGCAGCAGTGCGGAGATCCCCTCCGAAACCAGACAGACGCCGAAAATGACCGCAAGTTGGCTCATAATGGTCATGTATGTTCACCTCTGGATATGTAAATTGGAAAGATACGGGTATAGTCTACATAACCGGGGATCAAAAGTCAATGCCGGAAGGGTGGCCGCTCCGCTCAAATGATAAAACATTCCTAAAACATTCCTTCCGATAAATGTCAAGAAGAATTTTGACAACAGAAGAATAATTCCTAACAAGGCTATCAGGTTTCGACCTGGTGGCCTTGTTCTTTTGTAACACAGAATTGAGATCCAGGATACAGGATCTTACGCTGCAGCTGAAGGTGGATGTGTTACGAATCCGCTGCGGCGGGGACCGCTTGACGGAAACAGGTGCTGCTACCGGATACCACACCGCGAACCGCGAGTCAAGACCTCAAACTTTTTCTTAACGCGTGGGGCCGGTAATCATGGCCCCACGCTAAAAAACTTTGAGCGAGTGGGCCTTCCGTGAGACGGCCCAGTCTTGACACGCTGCCCGCTGCGCAAGGTGTGTG
>JAZQVX010000082.1:0-3606 GCA_045632045.1 Lawsonibacter sp. | reverse complement strand
ACCGTCACACAGCCTCCAACCAAGCAGCCAATAGCACAGGCAACCAACACGCCTCCCTCCCCCGCCTTTTCAGGGATCACTCCACATCCAATCAGAATCGCACAAATACCAAGCAGCGCCATCGCCACACCAACAGACACCACACACCCCACCAAAAGCCCACGCCACTCTCCCGCACCGGACATCTCCCGTTTCCCCCGTTTCCCCTTCCGCATAAAAAAGAACACCCCTTTCGCTTCTTTCCGTCTGGAAAGAGTATGCGAAAGGGGTGTTCATTATGTCATGGTGTCAAAAGCGCTGTTCTATTACTTCTGCTCGGGAGCAGTCTGAGCGCCCTTGCTGGAAACGGCCCACTTGGTGAACTCGATGCGGACGCGGTCAGCGCCGGTCTCGATCACGATGGTGTTCTCCTTAACAGCACAGATGGTGCCGGTGATACCACCGATGGTGGTGATCTCATCGCCAACAGCCAGAGAGTCACGCATGTTCTGGGCTTCCTTCTTGCGCTTGTTCTCGGGACGGATCATGAAGAAGTACAGCATGGCGAACATCAGCACCAGCATGAAAACAGTGCTCATCATCTCAGAATTCAAAGTAATTCCCTCCAAAAATACATTCTATCAGCCTAAGCCAACGGACTTTTGTCATTATATCAGTTTTCTTACCCCTTGGCAAGACCTTTTTCCCTGCTTTTGACAGTTTTGCTGTAAAGCATTTCCCTTTACACAATTATTTCTTAGGTGCAGGACGATCCAGCATGGGAGAATATTTTGCACGGAACTCGTCGAAGGTACCCTCGTCCAGTGCCTGACGGATGCGGGCCATCAGCTCATTGTAGAAGTGCAGGTTATGCATCACACACAGACGCATGGCCAGCATCTCCCCCGCCGCCAGCAGATGACGGATGTAAGCGCGGCTGAAGCTGCGGCAGGCAGGACAGTCGCAGGTGGAATCAATGGGAGCGCCGTCCAGCTTGAAGCGCTCGTTCTTGATGTTGATGGTACCCTCCCAGGTATACAGCTTACCGTGGCGGGCATTGCGGGCAGGCATAACGCAGTCAAAGAAGTCCACACCGCGGGCAACCGCCTCAATGATGTTGGAGGGAGTTCCCACACCCATCAGGTATCGGGGCTTGTCCACGGGCATGTGGGGCTCCACGGCGTCGATCATCTCGTACATGACATCGGTGGGCTCACCCACAGCCAGACCGCCGATGGCATAGCCGTCGCAGTCCAACTTGGCAATTTCATTCATGTGCCAGGCACGGATATCAGCATAAGTACCACCCTGATTGATACCAAAGAGCATCTGGCCGGGGTTGACGCAGTCAGGCTGTTCATTGAGGCGCTTGTGCTCCACGATGCAGCGCTCCAACCAGCGAATGGTACGCTCACAGGACTTCTGGACATACTCGCGGGGAGCAGGGTTCTCGATACACTCATCAAAGGCCATGGCGATGTCGCTGCCCAGATTGGACTGGATCTGCATGGACTCCTCGGGACCCATGAAGATCCGCTTGCCGTCGATGTGGGAGGCAAAGGTCACGCCCTCCTCCTTGATCTTGCGCAGACCGGACAGCGAAAACACCTGGAATCCGCCGGAGTCGGTGAGCATGGGGCCGTCCCACTGCATGAACTGATGCAGACCGCCCATCTGGCGCACCACATCGTCACCGGGACGCAGGTGGAGATGGTAGGTATTGGACAGTTCCACCTGACAGCCGATCTCCTTCAGGTCAAAGGCAGACACAGCGCCCTTGATAGCGCCCTGTGTGCCGACATTCATAAAAACAGGGGTCTGCACGGTGCCGTGGGGGCACTTGAAAATGCCGCGGCGGGCTCTTCCCTGCTGTCGAATCACTTCAAACATGGTTATTTCTCCTTATTTCCATCCCGAAAGAGCATCGAAACCTCAAAACGGGCTTTTCCTTCTTCATCGTTGCCGCAGACATAGGTACGGCCATCCTCGCATTCACCGGAACAGATATCCAGCACCTCACCAGCCCGGCACTCAGCCAGATAACCGGTCTGCATCTCCGCCAGATAGTGCTCACCGGACAGTTTATCCATCCGCAGCGCGTCACAGGCAAAATCCGCATAGCGGGTATTGTTCACATGACCATTGATGTCGGTGTCACTGTAACGCATGATACGCTTTTCAATTTCGTGCAGTTCAGCAGGGGCTTTGAGCTTGCTCAGAGTCTTTTTCTTGCACAGCTCGCCGCCGTGAGTTTCCGCCATCTCCGCCACGGTATTCAGGCGCACAGGACGGTGGGTGTCCAGATCCGCCATGACCCAGGCAGAAACACCCTCACCCACCAGCTCACCATCTACATACAGGTCGTAGTCGCGGTAGGACACCACGCCCTTGGCGCCGCGGTGCCAGGTATGCACCGTCAGTTCCTCGTTCCAGCGCAGAGGGCGCTCCATACGGAACCACATCCGGGTAATCATCCAGAAACCGTTATGCTTTCCGCCGATGACCGCACGGCTGAATCCGCCGCTTTCTCCGGCCTGTGTGGCCGCCTCCTGCATATAACCCATCAGGGCAGAGGGGCGGCACTGACCGCGCAGATCCACATCCCGGGAATCGATCAGCGTTTTATAAGTATAGGACTGTGCCATAATACACGACCTTTCTCAGCCCCGCTGACCGCGGATCAGCAGAGTGGTCTTGCAGCAAATGTCGTCGATGTCGTCAGCGGTAGCCGCAGGAATTCGCATCTGAGCGCCGCAGTCGGTGCAGATGAGATCCACGCTGCTGTAATGGACATCGAAGCTCCAATGCTTGCTGCCGCAGGCACAGGAGATGCCATCGCGCTGGGCGATGTCCTTGATCTCGGAGAGAACTTCGTGCATGACCATCTCATCTACGAACATGCCCTTGTCCTCAGCCTCCTCGTCCACCTTATCCAGAGTCTGCTCCAGTCGGGCGGTGGCGGCATAGACAGGGCCCTCCTCGCCCACATAGCAGCAGGCCAAGCCAGAGGCGGCGCAGGAGAAGGCCAGCGCCCTCTCACGCACAAAGGCATGAGAGGGGCAAGAGACCATATGCTCACGGCCGCAGTAGACACAGGGCACCTGCATCTGGACGCGGTTGGGCATGAACTCAATGCGCAGTTCAGACTTGCCGCAGGGGCACTTGATGCGGTTGGGGGCAGCAGCCAGTGTGAACAGGTCCTTGGCCACGATCACCGACTGGCGGCACTTGGGACAAATATAGGAAATATATCGCTTCTTATCCTGATCCATAACTTTTTCCTCTTAGGTGCGTTTCCAATTCTGCTTGCGTTCAGGAGTTCCGGGATTGTGCTTGGTGTCATCCTCTTCATAGGCCTTGATGATCTTCTGCACCAGAGCGTGACGGACGACATCGGACTCGTTGAGCTTCATGATGGCGATGTCGTCCACGCCCTTCAGCACTCGCATAGCCTCCCGCAGGCCGGAGACCTTATCGGCAGGCAGGTCGATCTGGGTGATATCGCCGGTGATGACGATCTTGGACCCGAAGCCCAGACGGGTCAGGAACATTTTCATCTGCTCCCGACTGGTGTTCTGAGCCTCGTCCAGAATGATGAAAGAGTCATCCAGCGTACGGCCGCGCATA
>JAZQVX010000081.1:0-9583 GCA_045632045.1 Lawsonibacter sp. | reverse complement strand
ACCATCATCGTCATCCGACCGCAGATACTTATGAACCTTCTCGAACTTTGCTGCATCACTGATGCGCACAGATCGCTTGATTTCTTCGGACTGTTTTCCGGTGTGGGAACCGTTACCTGAAGCGGCACCAAAGGTTCCTTTGCCACCCACGGTATTCTCACTACTGGTAGCAACTTCCTGGGTTTCTTCGTCATAAGTATACCCATCGATTGCTGCAATATAGTCATCTACCACTTTTGTGTTCAAATACAAAAAATTGCGTAACTTCATTGGTGCCCTCCTCGTACAGTTTATCTCAATTAACGAATTGTCCGCAGTAAAACTACTGCGGACAATCGTGTAACAACCGACAATCCGGTTGCAATTATTCTCTTAAAATGTTGCCATTTCGTTGCCACAAGCGGCTTCAAAAGCTTGAAAACCCTTGATATTACAGGCTTTTTTCGACCTCTGAAATTATTCCCACTCAATGGTGCCAATGGGCTTGGGAGTCAGATCGTACAGCACGCGGTTGATGCCCTCGACCTCATGGGTGATGCGGTCGGTGATCTTGTGCAGCAGAGGATAGGGGATCTCCTCGATGGTGGCAGTCATGGCATCGACGGTGTTGACGGCGCGGATGATGGCGGGCCAACCCTCGTAACGCATCTCATCACGGACACCGACGCTCTTCACATCGGGGATGGAGATGAAGTACTGCCAGACCTTACCGGCCAGACCGGCATTGTCGAACTCCTCACGCAGGATGGCGTCAGCCTCGCGCAGGGCGTGCAGACGGTCGCGGGTAATGGCACCCAGGCAACGGACACCCAGACCGGGGCCGGGGAAGGGCTGACGGTAGACCATGCCGTGGGGCAGACCCAGAGCATCGCCGACCACACGGACCTCGTCCTTGAACAGCAACTTCACGGGCTCGACCAGCTCCATGGCCATGTCCTCGGGCAGGCCACCGACATTGTGGTGGGACTTGACGGGCTTGCCGCTCTCAGCGGCCTTGATGCTCTCCAGAATGTCGGGGTAGATGGTACCCTGAGCCAGGAAGGAAATGCCGTTGAGCTTGGCAGCCTCCTCATCGAACACATTGATGAACTCAGCGCCGATGATCTTGCGCTTCTTCTCGGGATCGCTGACGCCGGCCAGCAGGTCCAGGAAGCGGTCAGTAGCGTCAACATAGACCAGATTGGCGTCCAGCTCCTTGCCGAAAACCTCGATGACCTGCTCACTCTCGCCCTTGCGCATCAGGCCGTGGTTAACATGCACGCAGACCAGCTGCTTGCCGATAGCCTTGATCAGCAGAGCGGCAACGACAGAGCTGTCAACGCCGCCGGACAGGGCCAGCAGAACCTTCTTGTCGCCGACCTGAGCGCGGATAGCGGCGACCTGCTCCTCGATGAAAGCGTTAGCCTGCTCGATAGTCTGGATGCGTTCCATGGTGTCGGGTCTCTTGTTCATATCCATATTCGATTCCCCCAAAAACAATATAAAATTTCAAATTGACATCGCGTACAAAAAGCGCGTGGTGCCTTGCAAATCAACATCGAAACTACAATTTCGATGATACATTATATCATGCTTTTTTTCTCATTTCAATCGGGAATTTTTTGCTGAGAAAAAATTTTTCAGAATCACGCCCTCCAGTTTCTGCCATTCCGTTCCCCTTGTTTTCCACCCGGAACCATCCTCGTTCAATGCCAAAAGCTCCCCGAAACAGGCCGCCTTCTCTTTTTTTCGCCATATACAAAGGAGTTTCCCTTGCCTGTCCCCAACATCAAAGGAAAAATCCTGTTTCCTGCTTCACAGAATTTTAGCAGGGAAAAGAGTAGCAATTTTCTTCACATTTTGGTATAATAGTCCCAGCCTAAAAGGGAGGCACATACCATGATTCTGTCCCAGAAACAGACGCAGCAGCAGGTTCTCTCCGCTGCGCTGAAACAGTCTTTACATATTTTGCAGCTGCCCCTGACTTCCCTGCAGGAGCATCTGAACGATATTTCTCTCGACAATCCCATGCTGGAGCTGACCTCTCCCGCCCCCGAAGTCCCCGGTTGGAAAGAAGATCTCTCCGGCCGCAAGTTTGAGCGCGCCTCCTCTCAGCACACCCGTGACGATGCCCCACTGGAAGTTCTGGACGAAAACGCCGTTCAGGAAACCTTTGTTTCTCACCTCCGGCGGCAGCTGCCCCAGATCGCCCGCCATCTGCCCGAGCGCTATCTCCCCATGTGCGCCTTCATCATCGAAAGTCTGGACCGCCGTGGCTATCTGGATGAGCCCATCGACCTGCTGGCCGCCTCCATGGGGGTCAGTGTAGAAGATGCCACACAGGCCCTTTACGCCGTCCAGACCCTCTCCCCCATCGGCACCGGCGCCCGCAATTTGGAAGAGTGTCTGATCCTTCAGCTGGCAGAGGGAAAGGATTTCAACCGCTATACGCTGGCCATTGTGCGGGAGCATCTGCTTCTGTTGGCCAAAAATGATTTCGCGGCGCTGGCCCGTGTTCTGAAGCTCTCTCAGGAGGAGGCCCGCTCCTACGGAAAGGTCATCCGCTCCCTCAACCCCATTCCCAGCAACGGCTTCCGTGCCCATCAGGACGATAATCACCCCGTGATCCCCGATGCCGTGGTGGACCTGCAGGCCAACGAGATCATCATCCACTACAACCACGCCGCCATCCCCAACATAGGCATCAATCCGGAATATCAGTCCATGCTGGAATCTACCGAGGATCCCGGACTTGCGGAATATCTGAAGCAGCGCCTCCAGCAGATCAACAAACTGCGACAGGATCTGGACAAGCGCGAGTCCACACTTCTGCGGCTGATCCGCTATATTCTTACCGTCCAGCGCGCCTATGTCCGCGGCCAGGCCGAGGCTCCCGCCCCCCTCTCCGTTCAGGAGATCGCCGAGGCCCTTGACCTCCACCCCAGCACCATCAGCCGCGCCATCCGCGATAAATACATCACTGTGGACGGCCGCACCATCCCTCTGAAAAATCTCCTCAGCGCCCATATCGGCAAGGGCATCCCCATGAGCCGCGCCATGCTTCGTCTGTGTATGGAGCGTCTCATCGACGCCGAGGACAAGGCCCATCCCCTCTCCGACGAGAGCCTTTCCGCCGCGCTGGCCACCATGGACATCCAGATCTCCCGCCGTACCGTGGCCGCCTATCGAGAGGAGTTCGACATCCCCCCCGCCTCCCGCCGAAGAGTCCGATAAACACAAAACCCGGAACGAAATTTCGTTCCGGGTTTTACATCAAAAAAACATAACGGCGAACTCCTCATCCCAACGCACAACCCAGCAAAGCGGTTGTGCGTTGAAGCGGAGGAACAAGGCAGCATGCGGATGTCGCGGTTAAAAAAACCGCGTCGGAGCAAAGCGAACTTTGTTCCGACGCGGTGGCGCAGTAGGAGGGATTCGAACCCTCGCACGGTTTAACCCGCCTACTCCCTTAGCAGGGGAGCCCCTTGAGCCACTTGGGTACTACTGCAAGCGTATCAAAATCAACTGCTGATATTCAGTTGTGATGCTTAAAGTGGCGGAGAGAGTGGGATTCGAACCCACGGCCCTTTCGAGTCACCGGTTTTCAAGACCGGCTCCTTAAACCACTCGGACATCTCTCCTCATCGTTTCCAATCAGAAGCGATTTTTATAGTACCATATTCTCACAGATATGTCAACAACCAAAATCAAAAAGTTTTTCACGGCGAAAAGGCCCCTCCGACAGGCTCGGAGGGGCACTTTTTTCGTCAAATACCGCGATTTAAAGTCTTGCGCAGGCGAATCTTTCCGGCCAGCGCCTGATCGATCATTTCAAGGAATTTCTCCTTGTCCTCGGGCAGACCGCCCTTGAGGGGCAGATAGTTGGAGGCATGGTTGCTGGTAAAATGGAGGGGATCCACATCCAGCAGCTCCACCAGCATCCGGCACTCCTCCAGCACATGGTCGGCGGAGCATACGGTGAACCGTCCGGCCAGCACATCCTCTCCCAGCGGGGTGCCCTTGGCGGGGGCGAAGGTCATGGCCGACAGGTGGCGGGGCTTCATTTTATTGATCATGTCGGCGGTGGCGCGGATGTGTTCCTCCCAGTCGCCGCCCTCTCCGTTGGCGCCGGTCATACCCAGAATGACGGTGCACCACAGGTCGATGCCCGCCTCCACCAGTCGCTGACCGGCCAGCAGCATCTCCTCGGCGGTACAGCCCTTTTTAATGAACTTCAGCACCTCTTCACTGCCGCTCTCCACGCCCAGATAGGCCCGGGACAGGCCGGCATCGTGGAGCATCTTCAGCTCCTCGGGGGTCTTGGACAAGGTGCTCTTGGGGCCGGCGTAGACCGTCACCTTCTCCAGCAGAGGGAAAGTTTCATACAGCTTGCGGAGGATTTTCAGCATCTCCTCGGTCTTGATGATGATGGCATCGCCGTCCATCAGGAACACACGGCGCAGATTGGGGCCGTAGTACTCCCGGGCCATGTCGATGTCCTCAAGGATCTCCTCGGTGGGACGGATCCGGAACTTCTTCTCTTTATACATGCCGCAGAAGGTACACTTGTTGTTGGAGCAGCCGATGGTGCACTGGAGCAGATAGCTCTTCCACTCGCCCGGGGGACGATATAACAGATCGCTGTCGTAACGCATAGTTCAATTTCCTTTCCTGTTTCAGACTTCCACGGCCTCGCCGTCGCGGAATACCTTGCGGATGTTCTTCTCCGCCTTGCTGCGGGGGAGCATGACCTCGTGGCCGCAGCCCTGACACCGCATTTTAAAGTCCATACCCACCCGCAGAACGAGCCACTCCTGGCTGCCGCAGGGGTGTGCCTTCTTCATCTTCAGGGTATCATTGACATGGATGTCCATAGCATGACCTCCCATTTTGTTTTTCTGCATTGTACCATATTTCCGCCCCCGCCACAAGGCGAAAAAAGCGGGAACCTTTCGGTTCCCGCCTTTGGCATTATTTCTCGTGGTCGCCCATGAGCATATACATGATGGCCTTCTGGGCGTGAAGACGGTTCTCGGCCTCATCGAAGATCTCGTCGGCGTGAGCCTCAAAGACCTCGGCGGTGATCTCCTCCTCCCGGTGGGCGGGCAGACAGTGCTGCACCATACAGCCGGGGTTGGCCAGCGCCATGATCTCGGCATTGACCTGATAGATACCGACAAAGACCTTCTCGCGCTCAGCCTTCTCGCTCTCCTGACCCATGGATGCCCAGACATCGGTGACGATGACATCGGCGCCCACAGCGGCCTGCTTGGGATCGCGGACGATGGCGAACTTGTGGTTGGGATCGCTGGCGGCGAAGTCCAGTGCCTCCTTGGCGGGATCATAGCCCTCAGGGCAGGCAACAACGACTTCCATCCCCACCTTCAGACCGCCCACGATCAGGGAGTTGGCCATGTTGTTGCCGTCGCCGATGTAGCACAGCTTCAGCCCCTCAAAGGATGCCTTATGCTCGCGGATGGTCATCAGGTCGGCCAGCACCTGACAGGGGTGATACAGGTCGGTCAGACCGTTGATAACAGGGACAGTGGCGTACTTGGCCAGCTTCTCCAGACCCTCCTGGCTGAAGGTACGGATCATGATGCCGTCGCAGTAGCGGGACAGGACGCGGGCGGTGTCCTCGATGGGCTCGCCGCGGCCGATCTGGCTGTCCTTGCCGGGGATGAACAGGGCGTGACCGCCCATCTGATACACGCCGGTTTCAAAGGAAACACGAGTGCGGGTGGAGTTCTTCTCGAAGACCATGGCCAGAGTCTTGCCCTTGAGATGCTCGTGGGGAATGCCGTGCTTCTGGTTATATTTCAGCTGGTCTGCGGTGTTGAGCAGATTGATGATCTCCTCACCGGTCAGATCCATAAGACTTAAAAAATCTTTCTTCATGATTCTCACCTAAATGCAAATTTCATTCTGCATTCTGCATTCAAGAAAGCGCAGCTTTCATAATGGCCAGACCCTTATCCATCTCCTCTTTGGTGATGACCAGAGGAGGCAGCAGGCGCAGACCGGGACCTGCGGTCAGACACATCAGACCGTTCTCCAGCAGCTTCGCCATCAGTTCACGGTTGGTCTTGTCCCCCTTGACCTCCACACCGATCATCAGCCCCAGGCCTCGGGTATCGCCCAGACAGGGGATGTCCATAGCCTCGATCTGACTGCACAGATAGTCGCCCTTCTCCTGCACTTCCAGCAGGAACTCGTCGGTCAGGGTGTCCAGCACATAGCTGGCGGCGGCGGCGGCCACGGGGTTGCCGCCGAAGGTGGTGCCGTGGGTGCCGGGAGTAAAGACACCGGCGCACTTCTCATTGGCCATGATGCCGCCGAAAGGCAGACCACCGGCGATGCCCTTGGCGAAGGACACCACATCGGGCTGAATGCCGTACTGCTGGAAGGCAAACAGAGAGCCGGTACGGCCCACACCGGTCTGCACCTCGTCGATCAGCAGCAGCCAGTCCCGCTTGGCGCACAGCGCTGCAACGGCGTGGACAAATTCCTTGTCCAGAGGCAGCACGCCGCCCTCGCCCTGCACCAGCTCAAACATCACGCCGCAAACATCGTGTCCGGCAACTTCCTCGATGCTGTTGATGTCGTTGGCATCGGCATAGCGGAAGCCCTCGGTGAAGGGGAAGAAATAGTCATGGAACTTGTCCTGACCGGTGGCGGCCAGAGTGGTAATGGTGCGGCCGTGGAAGGAGTTGTGCAGAGTAATGATGGTGCCGCGGCCCTTGCCGTACTTGTCATAGGAGTACTTGCGGGCCAGCTTGATCATGGCCTCGTTGGCCTCAGCGCCGGAGTTGCCGAACATGACCTTGGACATGCCGGTGCGGGTGCACAGCTTCTGTGCCACCTCAGCATAGGGCTGGGTGTAGTAGATGTTGGAAATATGCCCCAGCTTGGCGGCCTGGGTGGTGACGGCGTTGACCCAGCCCTCGTTTCCATGACCCAGGGCGGTAACGGCGATGCCGGCGGTGAAGTCGATGTACTCCTTGCCCTCGGTGTCCCAGAGGGTAGACCCCTTGCCGTGGTCGATGGCCACAGGGCAGCGGCCGTAGGAGTGGATCACATACTGTTCGTCCAGAGCCTTGATCTCTTCAAAATTCATACTCAAACCTCCCTTTACTGGGTCAGCATGGTGCCGATGCCCTCGTTGGACAGCAGCTCAATGAGGATGGAATGCTGTACGCGGCCATCCAGAATGATGGCAGACTGCACGCCGGAACGGACAGCCTCCACACAGCAGTCGATCTTGGGGATCATACCGCCGCTGATGATACCCTCCCGGATGAGGGCGGGAACAGAGGACAACTGCAGTTCGGGAATGAGGGTACTCTCATCCTTGGGGTCGCGCAGCAGACCGCGCACATCAGTCAGCAGCAGCAGTCGCTCGGCACCCAGCGCGGTAGCCAGCTTGGCGGCGGCGGTGTCGGCGTTGACATTGTAGGAAGTTTCGGCATCCTCGCCCAGCGCCACAGTGGACACCACAGGGATATAGCCGTTGTCCAGCGCAGTGATGACGGGGGTGGGATCCACTCTGGTGATGTCACCCACCAGGCCGTACTTCTCATCCTGACGCTTTGCCACGAACATGCCGCCGTCGATGCCGCACAGGCCCAGTGCCTTGCCGCCCAGACGGTTCATGGTGGCCACCAGATTCTTGTTCACGCGGCCGCACAGCACCTGCTGAACCACATCCATGGTCTCATCGTCGGTGTAGCGCAGGCCGTCCACAAAGTGGGACTGCTTGCCGATCTTCTTGAGCATCTCACTGATCTCGGGGCCGCCGCCGTGGACAACCACCACCCGGATACCGACCAGGTTGAGCAGGATGATGTCGGAGATGACCGCATGGCGCAGCTCCTCGGAGATCATGGCGTTGCCGCCGTATTTGACCACGATGGTCTTGCCGTTATATTTCTGAATGTAAGGCAGGGCTTCTGCCAGCACATTGGCTCTTTCAATTTCGGAATATGCCATTCTATCACCTTTTTCTTTATCTGCGTATTCTACATCAGATAAGAGTGAAGAGATATGAGATATGAGATATTTCTATCTCCTATCTCTTATCTCATATCTCATATCTGTTAAGTCCGATAATCGCCGTTGATGCGGACATAGTCATAAGTCAGATCACAGCCCCAGCACTCGGCCTCGGCGCTGCCCTCGTTGAGGTTGACCGCAATGACGACTTCCTTCTCGGACAGAATCTTCTTGGCCAGATCCTCGTCAAAGTTGAGCTGCTCGCCGTGCTTGCAGACCATGATCTCACCGACGGCAGACTGGAAGGTGACATCCACATACTCGGGGCGGAAGGGAGCCTTGGAGTAGCCCATGGCGCACAGCACACGGCCCCAGTTGGCGTCGGCGCCGAACATGGCGGCCTTCACCAGTGCGGAACCCACAACGGCCTTGGCAAGACGCTCGGCGCTCTCCTCGTTGCGGGAGTTATACATCTTGCAGGTGACCAGCTTGGTGGCACCCTCGCCGTCGGCGGCGATGCAGCGGGACAGATAGCGGCAGACATAGGTCAGGGCGTCCTTGAAAATCTCGTAATTCTCGTCCTTCCACTCGATGAGTTCGTTGCCCGCCATGCCGTTGGCCAGCACGATGCAGGTGTCATTGGTGGAGGTGTCGCCGTCCACGGTGACACGGTTGAAGGTCTTGGTGACGATCTCACGCAGAGCATCCTCCAGCATCTCGTGGGTGATGGCGCAGTCGGTGGTGATGAAGCCCAGCATGGTGCCCATGTTGGGATGGATCATGCCGGAGCCCTTGGCGATGGCACCGATCTTCACTTCCTTGCCGCCGATCTCCACGGACACGGCCACTTCCTTCTTCACGGTATCGGTGGTCATGATGGCGTTTGCGGCGGAATCGGAGCCGTTGTCGTTCAGGGCCGCGGCCACCTTGGGCATACCTGCCTCGATGGCGGCGATGTTGATGGTCTGGCCGATGACACCGGTGGAAGCCACGGCGAAATCGTGGGGCTCACGGCCGGTAGCGGCGGCGGCAGCCGCACACATGGCCTCGGCGTTCTCATGGCTCATGGGGCAGCAGGCGTTGGCATTGCCGCTGTTGGCGACCACGCCCCAGGCCACGCCGTCCTCCAGATGCTCCATGGAAACATAGATGGGGGCGGCCTTCACCCGGTTCAGGGTGTAAGTAGCGGCGGCGGAACACTCCTTCTCGGAGAGAATGATGGCCAGATCATTCTTATTGGGGTTGCTGTTGGCCTTGACGCCGCAGTGAACACCGGCAGCCTTAAACCCCTTGGCAGCGCAGACACCGCCGGAAATTTCTTTCAGCATATTGTAAACTCCTTCCAAACAGATATGAGACAGGAGATATGAGATAAGAGATATTCATGCCGGACAAATATCTCATATCTCTTATCTTTTATCTCTATATCTATCGCAAATCTTATCGGTTCAATCCCGTGGCTGCTTCAAATCCCAGCATGATGTTCATGTTCTGGACGGCGGCACCGGAAGCGCCCTTGCCCAGATTGTCAAACAGGGCGGTGACGGTAAACTGTTCGTCATTGCCCGCCACGAGGATCTCCAGGGTATCCTGACCGGCCTTGGCGTTGCCG
>JAZQVX010000080.1:0-4899 GCA_045632045.1 Lawsonibacter sp. | reverse complement strand
ATCTGAGCGGGGTAGGTAGCGCCGGTAACGGCACCGGCCATGGTGTAGCCGTACTTGCCCTCGGTGCCGGCGGCGATGGATTCGTTCAGCTCGCCCATGACCTGATAGACGGTCTTGTCGCCGATCATCAGATCCTGCAGCTCGCCGGAGCCGGGGTTGGAGGTCTTGACCAGTACAAAGGCGCACTTGTCCTCCTCCTTGGCGGCCTTCAGGAAGGGCTTGATGGAGTCGGAGCCCATGTAACCGTTCAGAGTGACGCAGTCGGCGTCGAAGGACTTGAACAGCTGACCCTCGATGGGGGCGCCGGACAGCCAGCCCTCGGCGTAGGCGGTGGCGGTGGAGCCGATGTCGCCGCGCTTGATGTCGGCGATGACGAACAGACCCTTCTCCTTGGCGTAGGCGATGGTGCGCTCCAGCATCTCCATGCCCTGCCAGCCCAGGTTCTCGTAGTAGGCGGCCTGAGGCTTGACGGCGGGAACGATGTCGCACAGCGCGTCGATCAGACCCACATTGAACTGCCAGATGGCCTCGGCGGCGCCCTTCAGACCGACGCCGTACTGCTCATAGGCGGCCTTGCGGATGTACTCGGGAACATACTCGATGCGGGCGTCCAGACCGGCAACGGTGGGGTTCTTCATTTCGCGGATCTTGTCCTGCAGAACATCAAAAGACATAACGATTTTCCTTTCTGTATATAAAATTTTGAATCAGTTCTCTTCAAAAATGACCTTGCCGCCCACGATGGTGTACTTCACCTTTCCGCGGACCTTGCAGCCGGCGAAGGGAGTGTTGCGGCCCTTGGAGGCGAACTTGCTGGGATCGACGACCCACTGCTCATCGGGGTCAAAGATGACCAGATCGGCATCCATGCCGATGGACATGCGGCCCTTGGGGACCTGCAGGATGTCGGCGGGGTTGGTGGACATGCGGCGGATGACCTCGGGCAGGGTCAGCTGCTTGGTGTGGTACAGGGCGGTGAGGGACAGGGCCAGAGAAGTTTCCAGACCCACGGCGCCGCTGGGAGCCTTGACCAGAGGACGGGACTTCTCCTCCTCGGAGTGGGGAGCGTGGTCGGTGGCGATGGCGTCGATGGTGCCGTCCTTCAGACCGGCCAGAATGCCCTGAACATCCTGAGTGGTGCGCAGGGGAGGATTGATCTTGGCCAGAGCGCCCTTGGTGAGGATCTCGTCCTCGGTGAGGGTGAAGTACTGGGGGCAGGTCTCGCAGGTGATCTTGACACCGCGCTTCTTCATGCGGCGGACGATGTCCACGCTCTTGGCGGTGGAGATGTGGCAGACATGAACATGGGCGCCGGTTTCCTCGGCCAGCATGGCGTCGCGCATGACGATCAGCTCCTCAGCGATGGCGGGACGGCCCTCCAGCCACAGCTGGCGGGAAACGCTGCCCTCGTTGACGGCGCGGCCGTCCACCATGGAGGTGTCCTCACAGTGGCACAGCAGGGGCATGTGCAGACGGCGGGCGCGGATCATGGCGTCGCGCATCAGGTTGGCGTTGTCCACATTGACACCGTCGTCAGACAGGGCGATGGCACCGGCCTCCTTCAGAGCTTCGAAGTCGGTCAGCTCGCCGCCGTGCAGACCCATGGAAACGGCACCGATGGGGTGGACATTGACGCCGCAGCCCTCGTTGGCGGCCTTGTCGATGACATAGCGGATGGTTTCGGGGGAGTCGATGACGGGCTTGGTGTTGGCCATGCAGGCCAGGGTGGTCACGCCGCCGCGGGCGGCTGCGGCAGAACCGGTGACGATGTCTTCCTTGTAGGTCAGACCGGGATCGCGCAGATGGACATGCATGTCCACCAGACCGGGAGCGATACACAGACCGCGGGCGTCGATGACCCGGTCAGCGGGGACATCCAGACCGCGCTCCAGCATGGCGATCTTGCCGTCCTCGATGAACAGATCCTGCATCAGCACAACGCTGGTGACGGGATGGACCACTCGTCCGTTTTTGATGAGAAGCTTCATATCGTACCTCCGTGCAATCACAAATTTGTAAGGCAGCACCCATGGGAAAAGGGCGCAAAAATTCATAATATACTAATAATAAATTATAGCGGAACAGACAGCATTTAGCAATGGATTTTTGCGGATTTTCGGAAAGAATAATCCCGGTGGAAGGATTCTCTTCCGCCACAAGGGATGCAGCGCGAAGACGCGGGAAAAGGAGTGGAGCAAATGGACTGTAATTGTGGTTCCGGCATGAGATTTACCCTGGGAATGGCCGCCGGAATGGTGGTGGGTGCCGCCGTGGGCATGGTGATGGCACCCTCTCAGCGGCAGATGAAGCGGGCGGCCAACAAGGCGGCAAAAAAAGTGGGCGAAGCGGTGGATATGCTCACCGAGGCCATGGATCTGTAAGCGTGGGCGGCCGGACGGCCGCCCTACATAGCGTTGCATTTGCGGGGGAAATGAGGTAAAATAAAAGAAAAGGGGTGTTTTTCATGACCGACCGTGAACTGGTTCGGAAAGCCGTTGAGATGCAGAACTTTTCCTATTGTCCCTATTCCAGCTTCCCAGTGGGGGCGGCGCTTTTGTGCGGGGACGGCACGGTGTTCACAGGATGTAATGTGGAGAGTGCGGCCTATGGCTCCACCATCTGCGCCGAGCGTACAGCCCTGCTCAAGGCGGTCAGCGAAGGGCACCGGGATGACTGGCTGACCATGGCCGTGGCCGGTCGTGGGGAGGATTTCTGCTGGCCCTGCGGCTCCTGCCGGCAGATGCTCTATGAGTTTGCCCCGGAGCTGAGAATCCTGGCGGTGCGGGGGGATGGGAGCTTTGAAGAGGCGAAACTGTCCGAGCTGCTGCCCCGGGGATTTGGGGCGGCCAATCTGAAATGAGAAGGTTCCGGAATAAATCCGGACGGAGCGGGACATACTGAAGGCGTCAACCTGATGTAAGGAGGTGCCTGACAGATATGATGCTGGATCGAATCGCACTGACGCTGCTCATCATCGGCGGGCTCAACTGGGGCAGTGTGGGACTGTTTCAGTTTGACCTTGTTGCCTTTGCCTGCGGGGGCGCGGCGAGCATGATCAGCCGGGTGGTGTATACCCTCGTGGGACTGTCTGCTGTGTGGTGTGTCACTCTGCTGTTCCGGGATATGGAAAGAAAGACTGCGTGAGGAAACGGGACGCCTTCGGGTGTCCCGTTTTTGTGAAAATGACTGTGAAAAATAGACAAACTTGGAGAAAGATTTCTGAAAGTTGTTGCAGATTCGCACAAAAGGTGTTAAGATATTGTATATCCAAAACCAGAAGGAGGTAGGACTATGAACGTGCAGTACATCAAGGCAGCTCTGAACAACAAGTTGGAGGTTTCCGTCTATCAGGGACACTTCGCCACCCGCCACTCTCACAACAGTCACTATATTGACATCACCCGCATGAAGCATGAGCATACTATGGCTCGAGAGGCGGCCATCACACTTGCCCAGCGCTATGCCTACACCAGTCCCATCGACACCATTGTCTGCATGGACGGCAGTGAGGTGATCGGCGCGTTCCTTGCCCGCCATCTGGCCAATAAGGATCGGTTCAATGTCAATGTGGACAAGAACATCAATGTGGTCACCCCTGAGTTCGACCACACCGGTCAGCTGATTTTCCGCGACAACCTGCTGCCCATGGTGGCGGGGAAGAATGTTCTGATCCTGATCTCCACGGTGAAATCCGGCAAGACCATTGCTCAGACCCTGGAGTGCGTTTCCTACTACGGTGGCTCCGTGCAGGGCATCGCAACCATTTTCTCCACTGTGAACGAACTGGGCGGGATCCCTGTCTGCAGCATCTTCTCCCCCGAGGATATTCCCGATTACATCAGCAAGGATGCCAAGGAATGCCCCATGTGCAAGGCGGGCAAAAAGATCGACGCCATTGCAAACAGCTACGGTCTGTCCAAACTGTAAACTTTCATATGATGAATTAACCAAGCGCCGCTCGTTCCGGGCGGCGCTTTTTGTGCATCATCACATTAGCTGCATAAATAAACGGCACAAAATGAATAATATGCATATATTGATGAATATTATACATAAAATATCGAAAAAATTTGGATAAAAATTCGGAGAAGGGGGTTGATTTTTCCTCGCTGAAGTGGTAGACTGTCCCCACTGGAAGAACGCAGACGGCAAAATGTCTGCCCTACATAGCATTTTAGGAGGAACTCACCATGGCAGAAATCAAGAAAGTCGTACTCGCCTATTCCGGCGGTCTGGATACTTCCATCATCATCCCCTGGCTGAAAGAGAACTATAACGATCCCGAGATCATTGCCGTTTCCGGCAATGTGGGTCAGGCCGACGAGCTGGAGGGTCTGGAGGAGAAGGCCATCAAGACCGGCGCTTCCAAGCTGTATGTCCTGGATCAGGTGGACGAGATGGTGGACGAGGTCATCATCCCCTCTATGATGATGGGCGCCAAGTATGAGGATTATCTGCTGGGTACCGCCTTTGCCCGCCCCATCATTGCCAGAGGTCTGGTGGAGATTGCCAAGAAAGAAGGCGCCGACGCCATCGTTCACGGCTGTACCGGCAAGGGCAACGATCAGGTTCGTTTTGAGCTGGCCATCAAGCGCTTCGCTCCCGAGATGAAGATCATCGCCCCCTGGCGTGAGTGGGACATCAAGGGCCGTGACGAGGAGATCGACTACGCCGAGGCTCACAATGTCCCCCTGAAGATCTCCCGCGAGACCAACTACTCCAAGGACAAGAACCTGTGGCATCTGTCCCACGAGGGTCTGGATCTGGAGGATCCCACCAACGAGCCCCAGTACGACAAGCCCGGCTTCCTGGAGATGGGGGTGTCCCCCATCATGGCTCCCGACGAGGCTGAGTATGTGACCATCGACTTTGAGAAGGGCTGGCCTGTGGCGGTGAACG
>JAZQVX010000079.1:0-17829 GCA_045632045.1 Lawsonibacter sp. | reverse complement strand
ACAGCACTGCCGCCGTTGCCCCTACGGCGGTCAGGCGCACCATCAGCTCCATCATAGATGAAAGAGGGATTTGACCAGATCGAACAGGCGGGCGATCTCCTGCACCACCATCATGAGCACCACCACAAGTCCAGTGAGGGTTGTCATCATGGCCTGCTCGTCCCGTCCGGCCCGGCTTAAAACCTGATTGAGCACCGCCACCAGTATACCGATGGCAGCGATTTTAAAGATGAGGTCTACTTCCATTGTTTTCCCTCCTGCGTACAGTCTTGTCCCACTGTATGCCTGGCCCGAAACAAGTATGCCGCTGTCTGCTATGGGTTGTAACACAAACACAAATCCCCCAACAGCAAAAATTTGCTGTTGGGGGATTCCCTTTGTTATGAATTATACCGCAATTTCCGCTCGGCTGCCGCCGGAGCGGTCTTTTTTGACCACGATCTGGCGATCGATCTTCTCCTTCAGCTCCGCCACATGGGAGATGATACCCACCAGACGGTTGCCCTCAGTCAGACCCGCCAGTGTCTGGTAGGCCTTGCTCAGTGCTTCGCTGTCCAGAGAGCCAAATCCCTCATCCACGAACAGGGTGTCCAACCGGATCCCGGTAGACATCTGTACCTCGTCGGACAGACCCAGCGCCAGAGCCAGAGAGGCAAGGAACGCCTCGCCGCCGGAGAGAGTATTTACACTGCGGCGGGTGGTGTTGATATGGTCGATGATGTCCAGATCAAGACCACTCTGCGCTCTTTTGTTGTCGGCTGTCTTGCGGCGTTCCAGATCGTACTGGCCGCCGGACATTTTCCGCAGGCGCAGATTGGCCCGCTCCAGAATACGGTCGAAATAGGTGGTCTGGATGTATGTTTCCAGCATGATTTTGTCTTTGCCGGATACATTCCCGTTGGCGGTGTCGGAAAGCGCCTTCATCCAGGTGTATCGCGCTTCCAGTTCCGCCACTTCCTTCTCTTTATCGGAAATGTTTGTTCTGGCGGCCGTGTTGGTATTCAGTCGGGCATGGATATTTTTCAACGCGGCATTCACAATGGTCTTCTGTGTCGTCAACTCATCTTTTTGGATCTTCAGCATCTCAGCATCGACGGCAGGGATTTCTGCCAGCTGCTTGTCCAGTTCCGCGATAGAAGCACGGACGGCGGCCAGTTCTTCCTTGCAGGTATTATAGTCCACCTCTGCTTTGGTGCGTGCGGATTTCAGATCCGCCTGCTTTTTCTCCAACGCTTCTCTCTCGTTCAGAACCGCTTTTTTATCGGCAAAGGTGAGCTTTTCCTGCAGCGCGGTGACCTGTGCCGTCAGCTCTGCCGCAGCGGCCGTCAATGCGGCGATTTGCTCTTTTGCGGCGCTCAAAGCCTGTTCCGCATCGGCAAGGGACTTCTCCTTCCCGGGAATCAGCTTGTCCAGTTCGGCCTTGCGCTTTTCTTTCTTCTCCGCCTCAGCGATTCGCTGCTTTCCCTCTGCAAGTTCCTCTTTCAGTGAAACTTCGTGCTTCTCCGCTTCAGCCTTCACAGATTCCAACGCCACTTCGCCCAGCAAGTCGGCGCTCTCTTTGCGTAGATTTTCTTCCGCAGTTGTCACAACACCCCGCTGGGTGCTGGCTTTTCCGCTGGCCTGCTCTGTCCTCTTCTGGGCGGTTTCATAGTCAGCCTTTGCCTGCTTCACATCCGCTTCCGTGGGTGCGGATTCCGAAATGACCGCAAGGTCAGGATGTTCCAAAGAGCCACAAACCGGACAGGG
Source organism: Lawsonibacter sp. (assembly GCA_045632045.1). Classification (GTDB taxonomy): domain Bacteria; phylum Bacillota; class Clostridia; order Oscillospirales; family Oscillospiraceae; genus Lawsonibacter. The sequence goes on along the minus strand of JAZQVX010000079.1, from coordinate 16,083 downwards.
CATGCCCACAGACAGAGAAGCTGCAATGATACCGGCCTGCTCATCCAGAAACGCCTTGTTTTTGGTATCGAATTCCTGCTTCAGCTGCAAGGATTTTCCCTCGGCGGCCAAATAGTCGCTCTGCAGTTTGGTCAGGGTCTTTTTCTCCTCAGCCAAAGCATCCGCAGCGGCCATCAGCTTTCCGAATTTTTCTTTGCGCTCGGTCAATGTCTGCTGCCGTGCCTGCAGCTTCTCCTTTTCGACAGAAGCGGAGTCAAGTGTCTTGCGTTCCTCCTGCAGGGTATTCAGTTCTTCGCGCAAAGCCGTCTTGCTGCTCTGTGCGTTTTCCTGTGCAGTAACTGCGGTTTTGATCGCATTTTCTTTTTCGGAAAGGTCTTTGCGCTTTGTTTCCAACTCATCATAGGAGGGCAAAAGCAGTTCCAGGGCTGTGATGTCCCTGCTCAACTGCTCCTGCTCCGGCACGGTGGCCCGTGCAGCGGTCAATTCCGAGCCCAGCCGTTCCAGATCGGCAGATTTCTCTCTTTCGTCCGCGGTCTTTTCATCCAAAGACTTCTTTGCGGTTTGATATGCCTCAGCGCGGGTCAGCTGCGCCACCACAGACTCCATCTGCACATCCATCTGTGCGGACCGTTCGTTCAGTTTCTCCTGCTGAGAAACATCCTCTTCCAGCAACTTTTCAAGCAGTTCCTGCACTTCGGTAATGGGCAGTTCTCCATTTCGCGCTTTTCTGGCATCAATTGCCAGGGAAGAATCTTCGTGGCACACGATCCCCTCGATGTACTGCTCGATACTGGCCAACGCATACTCCCGTTGGCTGCGCACTTCGGCCGCTTTGGATTTCAGCTGGTCCTGCAGGGTCACATACAACCCGGTGCCGAAAATGTCACGGAAGATCTTCTGACGCTCCTTGGTGTCTGCCTGCAGCAGCTTGCGGAAGTCACCCTGAGAGATCATAGCCACTTGGGCAAACTGCTCCCGGGTCAGACCGATGATGCTGCGGATAGCCTTATCCACTTCCTTCAGCTTGGTGACCACACGGCCGTCCGGGTAGGTCAGCTGTGCATCGGCAGGCTGTTTCGTGGTGCCGGTGCCGCTCTTCTTGGCGCGCTCATATTCGGGATTGCGCCGAACGGTATATTCCTTGCCGTTGTATGCGAAGGTAAGCTCTACAACGGTTGGGTCCTCTGCTCTTGCGTATTTGGAGCGCAGCATATCCGCGCTGCGGTTGTCACCGCTGGCCTCGCCGAAGAGTGCGAAGGTAATGGCATCGAAAATGGTGGTCTTGCCTGCACCGGTGTCACCGGTGATCAGGTACAGGCCGCTGCTTCCCAACAGTTCAAAGTCCAGTTTCTGAGTTCCTGCATAGGGGCCGAAACCGGCAATCGTCAATTTCAGAGGTCTCATGCCATGCCCTCCCGAATGCTCTCGATCAGTTCCAACGCAAAGGCGCGCTGCACATCGCTCATAGGCTGATTGTTCTGCTGCTCGTACAGTTCCTCAAACAGCTCCAGCGGAGATTTGCTCTTGACATCTTCCGCGCCGCTGATGACCTGATTGGCCCGTGTGCGGGTATTGTCATAGGTCAGCTTCATGAGGTTGGGGTAAATGACCCTCAGACGACCCATGGCCTCAGGTACATCTTCCTCATCCGTCAGAATGATGTGGAGATAATCATCCGTTGTCTGAGCGGAATAATAGACCTTGTCCGTCAGCCGGGCAAAGGTACCGCGGATCTCCCGCAAATCATGGCGGGGAGTCAACGGAACGGTATGCAGCAACAATTCGCCCTTGCTGCCCAGTTCCACTACGGTGACACTTTTATAATGTCCGGCCTCGGAGAAGGAATATTTCAGCGGCGTTCCGCAGTAACGGACGCGGTTGCTCCCGATATTCTGGGGGCCGTGGATATGGCCCAGCGCCACATAATCAAAGTCTTCAAATACGGCAGCATCCACATTGTCGCTGCCGCCCACGCTGATCTCCTCAGACTCACAGGTAGATGCTCCCGTAACAAACTGGTGGGTCAGCAGCACATTGCGGGAACTCTTATCCAGTCCCATATGCTCAATAGCCACCCGGATGGCGTCAGTATAGCTCTCGATGCCCGCGTCGGGATAGTACCGCTTCACATGGGCGGGCTTCACGAAGGGCAACAGCCAGAACTTCACTTCACCATGCTCGTCTGACATGGAAACAGACTCCACTTCTCCGTTGTACACAGAGGAAATATGGATGCCGCTGCTCTCAAACAGACGGTTGCCGAAAGCCAGACGCTCGGGGCTGTCATGATTGCCGCTGATCATCAGCGTGGGCATCTTCCGTTTGGCCAGACGGCAGAGGAAATCGTCAAACAGCGTTACCGCCTCGGCGGAGGGCACGCTCTTGTCATACACATCACCGGCGATGAGAACTGCATCAGCCTTTTCCTCGTCGATAATACGAAGAATTTGCGCAAGAATATATTCCTGATCTTCGATCATGGAAACTTCGTTGACCCGCTTGCCGATGTGCAGGTCAGATAGGTGGATCAGCTTCATGGGACACCTCCGCGGGTGAAATTATTCCATTTCAGTATAGCAAACATCGCGAATTCGGGCAACAGAAAAGGATCTGAGAAGTGTTCTCCGGCGGTTCCCGTTCCTCTTCTCCGATACTCCCTCGCATGGTAGCCCTCATTTTTAAAAAGTAGCCCTGTTTTTCGGGCTCGGGCTACTGCGCTTTACAATATATCGTGTGATAATATAAGTGGATTTTTATAATCATTTCGGCAAGGAGGTACAAATTATGAAAAAACGAACATCCCGACTTTTCAGTCTGCTGTTGAGCTTCGTCATGGTTCTGGGTATGCTGCCCGCCACGACGCCTCATGTGCATGCGGCAGATGTGCCAATCCCGGTGACACCCCAGGGCAGCACCTACGCTCTGTTCACCGAGGAGAATCTGGAGGCTCAGTACGGAACCACCTTCCTCTATGTCGTTGAGCGGGATGGTCGGTACTACACCCTCGCCCGGCCCTCCGTGAGCCCCTTTGCGGAAGTCGACTCCATCGCCGCAGTGGATATCACACAGTACCGTGACCCGGAGACCAACACCTTCTCCGGCATTCCCGAAAGCGCCAATGGGGGCGTGATGCAGTATCAGTCCTATACGCTCCCCGAATACGGCACCAGCGCCCTGTTCTTTCCCAGGGAGATCATGCTGAATCTCTCCGTCTCCTTTGAGGACAGTGGCGAAACATGGTTTGAGGGCGGTATCCGTTATTACGACCGACATGATACATACAGCTATTCCCGCGCTTTGTGGGAGGCCACCGGCGACGGCAGCGGCTACCTCTATGATCGCTATTCCGATTGGGGTGGCGACGGAGGTACGGTCTATGGCGTTCTGGCGCTGAAGGGCACCGACCGCTTCGCTCTGCGCAACTTCTCGGAGGAGTTTGAGGCCGAAACCCCCATCAGTGTCAACGCTTCCCTGTACGCCGCACCCTGTTCCCATCCCTCTCCCGAACACAGCGAGTATGACGCCCCTACCTGCATGGACAAGGGCTGTGAAGAATACTGGTACTGCATCCTTTGCAACAACTATTTTGCGGATGAAGCCTGCCTGAATGTCATCGGGCACAAGCCTGTTCTTCCTGCACTGGATCACAGCTATGACAGCGAGAGCTGCATCAACTGCGGCAAGCCCGTTCCCGTTTACACCAGGATCACATCCTATGAGCAGTTCCGGACTCTGGATCCCAACGCCTCCTTCATCGCGGTTGCCGAAATCGATGACGGCAGCGGCGGCAAGGAGTTCTATGTCCTGAAAAAGGAAATCGGCACGGCGGATGCGGACATCGACGAAGACGGCTCCCCTGATATCCTGCAGGTTGATGAGAACCACAACGGCATAGCTGATATTCTGGAAGTCGATTCCAATGACGACGGCATTGCCGATGCCATGGACTTTGACGGCATCTATGGCGGAGAGCCAGACGGCATTCTGGATGATGAAGAAATTCTGGAGTATCTGTTCCATTTGGAGTTTGAGTACAATGACGGCTATATCGCCGCTCTGCGTACCATCGGCGCCATCCCGGTCACACCGGCCGATGACGGCACCATCTCGGTGAAGGATATGGGCGCTCTGGAGTGGATCATGGAGCGCGCCATCCCCGACAGTCAGTTGGCAGAACAGTATTACGGCGACGGTGCCACCAAGAAGGACTATGAGAACGATTTCCGTTTCCGTATCCCCAACTTCTGGATCCGTCCCGTGGTATCGGTAAGCAACAACTACTACCTGCAGCCCTATGAGCAGGGCGACTCCAAGTGGTGGGGCGTTCTGTTTGGCGATGATGTCAAGGAGCTGAATGAATATCTTTACGACTTCACCTTCGAAGAGACCTATCCCGACGAGGCCGCCGTGCTTTACACCGAATCCTTCCACAACCGCAACCAGGAGGGTCAGCTGGCTCACGCCCTGCGTTTTTGGATCAACGGCGAGAAGAAAACCTTCATCATGACCTCGGACAGCTTCTGGGAAGAACTGGAGGGTACCCAGTATCCCATTTACCTGTACTGCTCGGACGCCGGTGGCGAAGTCCACGAGCACATCTGGGGCAACTGGACCCCCGCTTTTGAAGAGATCCACAAACGCATCTGCACGGTTGAGGGTTGTTCGGAATACGAACTGGAAGCCCACACCCCCGGTGAGGAGTGCACTCCCGACCCCGAGAATTATGAACTGGGGCACTGGGTCACCTGCACCAAGTGCGGCGGACAGTTCCACGAATACCACACCATTGAAAAAGTACCGGGCAACTCCCGCTATGACTACTGGCGTGATACCGGCGACGGCATCCACCATGTGGTAAACTGCACCCAGTGCCACGGTCCCGTGGAGTATGCAAAACACAGCTGGTCCGACTGGTACAACGGCAACATGGAAATTGACGGTGAATGGGTTCGCGGACATTACAGACGATGCAACAAGTACCCCTGTGATGCCAACGAATGGCAGGCCGGGTGTATTTATGACGAAGGCGTTGTCACCGCCGAGCCGACCTGCACTGAACCGGGCATCATGACATACACCTGTATTTCCGACCCCGCCTGTGAACTGGAAACAAAATCTTATACAAAGGAAATCCCCGCCCTCGACCATGACTGGGGCGAGTGGACTGCTGTGGACGGCAACCCCACCATGGAGCAGCGCGTCTGCCGTCGTGACCCCAGCCACACCGAAGAGCGCAGTGCCCACGAGCACGCCTGGGGCAGATGGGTGACCGATGGCGCCGACAACCACAAGCGCACCTGTACCGTGGAAGGCTGCACGATCGTGACCCAGGCCGAAGCACATGTCTGAGGCGACTGGGTGATCACCACCCCGCCCACCTGTGTGGCTGAGGGTGTCAGAACGGCCACCTGCGCTGTCTGCAATGACACCAAGACCATGTCGATCCCCGCCCTTACCGGTGCCCACGATTTCGGCAGCTGGGAGAGCATCAGTGAAACTCAGCATAGCCGCTTCTGCCAAAACGAGGGCTGTACCGCAGCCCAGACCGCAGATCACGAGATTGAAAGTACCGTGATTCAGATCGAAACCTGCGAGGTCGATGGTCAGGAGTACGCACACTGCACCGTCTGCGAATACGAAAATTACACCCCCCGCTCGTCGCTGATCTGAATACCTCTTTGCACCCTATCCCAAAACACTCGCATAAACGGCTGCTGTTTTCAAAACAGCAGCCGTTTGTTGCGTTATCCTGTCGGAACAATGACCACACGCAAAAATTCCGCGTATGTACGCTTCCCACAATATCGAAACCATAAAAATCCGAAATCAAAAGACTTACCTCTTGCAAACAGGACTTACATATGATACAATTATAATGAATTTTTATGCGTCTACATTTATACAAAGTCATTCTTAACTGCTGACATACCCGAAAGGAGATATTTTCTTCCACCATGAATCTTTTTCAGGATAAACGATTTTATCGGTTTCTCATTCCCTCGCTGACCGGAGCATTTCTCTTTGTTACTCCCATCAGCCAGGACGGCAATCTCACCATCCCCATCGCCGTGGCAGCCAACAAGCTGCTGGACCTGATGGGCGGTCACTCTCTGACCATCATCTGGGCTCTGATCTCTCTGAGTGCCATCATCACTCTGGTGCATAAATTCGTAGGGCTGGAGTTCCTGCGCCGGAATCCCAAGCTGGATAATCTGTTCAGCGTCAAGGGTTTCTGGTTTGCCATCCGTATGATTGGCTTCCTCTTTGCCAACATGATCTACTTCAATGTGGGCCCCGAGGCCATCATCGGCGGCGCCACCGGCGGCATGGTCATCAACGACCTGATCCCCATTCTGGTGTGCGTGTTCCTGCTGGCCGGTATTCTGCTGGCTCTGCTGCTCAATTACGGTCTGCTGGACTTCTTCGGCGCTCTGCTCATCAAGCTCATGCGCCCCGTGTTCAATCTCCCCGGCCGCAGCGCACTGGACTGCGTCGCCTCCTGGCTGGGTGACGGCTCCATTGGTGTGCTGCTGACCAGCAAGCAGTATGAGGAGGGCTTCTACTCCAAGCGCGAGGCCACCGTCATCGCCACCACCTTCTCCGCCGTCAGCATCACTTTCAGTCTGGTGGTCATCAGCCAGGTCAACCTGGAGCATCTGTTCCTCCCCTTCTATCTGGTCGTTTCCTTCGCCGGCATCGTGGCCGCCATTATCGTCCCCAAGCTTCCTCCCCTGTCCAAGGTGCCCGACACCTACTACACCAACTCCCCTCACCGCGAGGACATCCCCGATGGCATGACTCCCGCTCAGTACGGCCTGAAGCTGGCACTGGACAAGGCCGAGCGTTCCCCCGGTGTGCGCGAGTTTTTCCGCGAGGGTGTGGAAAATGTCCTTGAGATGTGGTTCGGCACCCTTCCCGTTATTCTGGCACTGGGTACTCTGGCTCTGATCGCGGCTGAGTTTACCCCTGTGTTCCAGATCCTCGGCATTCCCTTCATCCCCCTGTTTGAGCTGCTGCGCATCCCCGAGGCTCAGCTGGCCAGCCAGACCATGGTGGTGGGCTTTGCCGATATGTTCCTGCCCAGCGTCATCGCCAGCTCCATCGAAAGCGAGATGACCCGCTTTGTCATCGCTGCCACCAGCGTGACTCAGCTGATCTATATGTCCGAGATCGGCAGCATCATCATGGGCAGCAAGATCCCCGTTTCCCTGCCCAACCTGTTCATCATTTTCCTGCAGCGCACCGTAGTTACCCTCCCCGTCATCGCGCTGTTCGCCCACTTCATTTTCTAACATCAAAACCGCTGTCACCCACAGGTGACAGCGGTTTTTCCTTTATAAAAGCAGAATCATCAGAAAGGCTCCCCCGGACAGACCGATGGTCTGGCAGGTGCGGCAGCGGGTCACGCACCGGGCTTCCTCCCGCTCCCGCAGATGTTCCAGCCGGCGGCGCACCGCGGCCACACAGCTTCGCTGCTCCCGGCTTTCGTATCGCCCCAATACTGCCCCCAGTCCGTACAGGCAGCTTTTCCCCTCCGGGATCAGCCCGTCCATCCGGGACACGCAGTCCTCCCACTGAGCGCTCACCTCTGCCGACCGTTCTGACAGTCCATCGGCAAAATCGGAAAACAGCGCCTTGGCCCCTCCCCGGGCGCGGCGGCTCACATTCCGCATCAGCACCTCCAGCTCCGGGGCATAAAGCTCCAGTTCCTGCTCCAACAGTTCCAATCCCGCCGCCAGTTCGTCCAGTAATCTGACCTGTCCCCGCAGTCCGGCGGCGGTTCGAAATCCCATAAACGCCGCTGCTCCGGCCACGAGAGTACATCCCAACAATCTGATCACCACAGTTCCTCCACTTCATATCGCCGCCTGCCCTCCTCTACACGGATGGTCAGCAGCTTGCGAAAAATGCCCGCCCCCATCAGTTCCCGGTAGAGGGGACGGCGCTCCAGATCCTCCCGCCCCATACCGTGGGCGGTACACAGCAGATGTACGCCGCATCCCGCTACCAGTTGGATGGACTGCACATCCTCCTGCGCCGTGATCTCGTCAACGGCGAGGATCTGTGGATTCATCCCCCGCAGGAGCATAAGCAGCCCCCGGGCTTTTGGACATCCGGTCAGCACATCGGTGTTCTCCCCCACATCCAGCTGCGGGACACCCCGCCACATGGCCGCCACCTCTCCCCGCTCGTCCACCAAACCCACCCGATGGGCACGGCATCCGATGCCGTCGGACAGGCACCGTATCACATCCCGCAGCAGGGTGGTCTTTCCCGCTCCCGGCGGGGCGAGGATCAGGGTGGATGTAAAATCCCCGCCGCCGCACAACTGCGGCATGACCCGCCGCCCGATCCCAAGAACCGCCGCCGCCAGACGAAGGTTCAGGGAAGAAACAGGTTCGATCCCATGGATCTCCCCCTCCCGAAGGCAAACATTTCCGCATATCCCCAGCCGGTGCCCTCCGGGCAGGGAGAGAAATCCCTGCCGCAGCTGGGGCAGTACCGCGTGGATGGATGCTCTGCTGGCAAGGCGCAGGGTATACTCCAGTTCCGCTTCCCCGATCCGGCTGTCCAGATTCCGGGTGCGGTCTGCGAATATAAGCTGTCCTCTGTGACCGCGGCGCAGACGGATCTCCTCCAGTCCCTGCCTGTCCCCCATTCGTTCCAGTTCTTCCCGAACCGAAGGCGGCAAAATTCCCATGATCTCTTCCACGGCCCGTCCCTCCTTTCGCCTTTCTCTCAGTCTATGCCGCACAAGCAGAAAAAGACCCCGGAGAACAAATCTCCGGGGTCTTTTCATCTCTTATTTTCCGTGGAGTTTCGCTGCGGAAAGGGCGTTTTCCATGAGCATGGCGCGGGTCATGGGGCCGATACCGCCGGGAATAGGTGTGATGTAGGAAGCCTTTACAACAGCTTCATCATATACCACATCTCCGCACAGTTCACCCTTCTCGTTACGGTTGATGCCCACATCCACCACCACAGCGCCCTCGCGGATCATATCGCCGGTGATCAGTCCGACCTGACCGGCGGCAGTGACCAGAATGTCAGCCTGACGGCACTTGGCCTTCAGATTCTGGGTGTGGGTATGGCTGATGGTGACGGTGGCGTTGCGCTGCACCATCAGCATGGCAAGAGGCTTGCCCACGATACTGGAGCGGCCCACCACTACGCAGGTCTTGCCCTCGGGGTCAACGCCGTACTCGTCCAGCAGGCGCATGACACCGGCGGGGGTACAGGGCTGGAAGGCCTCCTGCCCCAGCATCAGCTGACCCAGATTATAGGGGTGGACACAGTCCAGATCCTTGTCGGGGCGTACGGCCCGCAGCACGGTCTGGGCATCCATGTGGGCGGGCAGAGGCATCTGAACCATAATGCCGTCAATATCATCCCGGTCGTTGAGCACCCCGATCAGTTCCAGAACTTCTTCTTGGGTGGCGCTCTCCAGCAGGGCATATTCCTCGGAGTAGATGCCGCACTGGCGGCAGTCGCGGGTCTTGCCGTCCACATAGACGCGGGTGGCGGGGTTCTCCCCCACCAGAATGACGGCCAGACCGGGCTTGCGCTCCATGTTCTCCACTTCGCGGCGCACATGCTCCTTGATCTGCTTGGCAAGGGTCTTGCCGTCGAGCAAAACAGCGCTCATGGTCACTCCTCCTCTTTCTCTTTGGCGTTCTCCTGCTCTGCCTTTCGGGCAGCCAGGCGGTTGACATACATATCGGCAGGGTCATGGGGCTTGCGCCACATCCACACCATAGCGATCCCCGCCACAATACAGGTCACAGCGGCGATCATCTGGGAAACTCGGATGGGATAGCCCATGATCTGCAGGCCGAAGAAGTACAGACTGTCGGTGCGCAGACCTTCAATCCACGCTCTGCCCAGACCGTACCAGAAGAAGTAAAACAGGAAGCACTGTCCGTCAAACTTCCGGTGTGTGCCGATGTAATAGACCACAAGCAGACCCACCAGATTCCATGCAGACTCATAGAAGAAGGTAGGATGGACGCCCAGCGAGCCGTCCATCAGACCGGGCAGCATGGCGTCGGTGGTATAGCCGTGGTTGATGAGATAGGCGGTGATGGAATCGCCGCACATGCGCCAGGGCACATCCGTCACACCGCCGAAGGCCTCCACATTCATGAAGTTGCCCCAGCGGCCCATCAGCTGACCGATGAACAGACCGTGGACACCCAGATCGGCATAGGCCAGAAAACTGATCTTACGCACCCGGCAGAAGATCAGCAGCACGATGGCAGAGGAAATGATGGCGCCGTAGATGGCCAGACCGCCGTCGCTGTAACGGAGCATGGCGCCCCAGTTCAGGGATCCGTCGGCGTTGCGGTACATCTCCAGATTGAACAGGACATAGTAGACGCGCACAGCCACCAGCGCGGCGGGAACAGCGAAGAGCATCATATCCATGATCTCATCCTCGGTGATACCGAAGCGCTTGCTCCACTTGCCGCACAGATAGACAGCCAGCAGCATTCCGGTGGCAATGATGATACCATACCAGTAGATGGGGCGGCCGAAGAGTTCCACGGCCACCCGATTCAGTTCAAATTCCAGTCCCAGACCGGGGAAGGAGATCACATTGGTCATGCCCGCTCCCCCTTCGGCCAGATGATGGACAGGGCGGTACGCTTGGAAGTGATCCACTTCTCGATGAGCTCCTCCGCCTCTTTCTTGGTAATGGCGTCATACAGCTGGGCAAAGTCCAGGAAGTTCTGCCCCTGGAAGAAGGCCTGGGTCTGGCTGACGCAGAGATTCTCAAAGGAGTTCAGAGAGCGGACCTTGGCGCCGTAGCTGCCCTTGACCAGACGCTCCCACAGCTTGCCGTCAATGCCCTCACGACCGATGCGCTCCGCCTCGGCAGCGATGGCCATACGGACGGCATCGGGATCTTTGGAGTCGCCCCCCGCAAAGAGGAAAGCGCAGCCGGGATAGGCCTCATAGCCGTAGGCAAAGCTCTGGTTGATGAGCCCCTCCCGATACAGCTTGGCATACAGGGGGCTGGAATTGCCCAGCAGAGCCTCGGCGGCCAGCTCGGCCACCAGCTCCTGCCGCAGACCGGCCTCCCCCTGCTTGGGGATGTCACCCTTATATCCCAGCTGGAAGATGGGAGAGGACACTTCCATCTCCGCCTCGATGTGCTCGGCGGCCACATGCTCAGGCTCCTCGGGACCGTAGTCCTTCAGGGCGATGGGGCCGGGGGTCTTGGGCAGGATCTCCCGGGCGATGGCGCAGATCTCCTCGGGGTCCACATCGGCGGCCACGCACAGGGACATGTTGGCGGGATCGTAGAAGGCCTTATGACAGGCGTAGAGGGTCTCGGCGGTGATGTGGGAGATGGACTCCACGCTGCCCGCCACGGAAACACGGATGGGATGGTGGGCAAAGAGTGCCTCCATCAGATTCATGAACAGCTTCCAGTCGGGGTTGTCCTCGATCATGCCGATCTCCTGACCGATGATGCCCTGCTCCTTGTCCACGCTCTCCTTGGTGAAATAGGGAATGGACACAAAGGACAGCAGAATACGGAGATTTTCCTTGAAATTCTCGGTGGACTCGAAGTAATAACCCGTCATGGCGGAGCTGGTGAAGGCATTGGGGGATGCGCCCTGAGCGGCCAGATCCTGCAGGGCGTTGCCGTCCTCGGTATCGAACATCTTGTGCTCCAGATAGTGGGCCACGCCGGCGGGAGTGTCGTGCCACTCGCCGTCCAGACAGAAGCGGGTGTCGTTGCCGCCGTAGTTGGTGGCGAAGAAGGCGTAACCCTTCTGGAAACCGGCCTTGGGGAACACGAAAACATTCAGTCCGTTTTCCAGCTTCTCGTGGTACATCTCCTCCCCTACCCGGGGAAATCTGATCTTTTCCATCTGTTACGCCTCCTTTCCCTTCAGGAAGTACACGGTATCCAGTTCCAGACTCCGGGCCATGGCGGCAACCTCCTCGGCGGTGACCTTCTCCACGGCCTCAGCCAGCTCGCCGGGACCGAAGTCCAGACCGGCCACGGTCTGACCCAGCCAGAACTCCTCCTGACTGCCCTGCTCGTCCAGCATGGACAGGTAAGCGCCCATGAGGGTGCGGCGGGAACCTTCCAGCTCCCACTGCTCCAGCTCGCCGCGGCGTACGGCCTCCAGCTGAGAGAGGATCTCGGACTTGGCCTGCTCGTACTTTTCAAACTCAATGCCGGAGGACACCAGCACGATGCCCATCAGGCGATCCAGCGCGGAGCTGGCATAGTAGCACAGGGACAGCTTCTCGCGCACATTCATAAACAGCTTGGACAGGGTGCTGCCGCCAAAGACGGAGTTGCACAGCAGCATGGCGGGCAGTCCCTCGCTCCAGACATTGATGCCGCCGGTGCGAAAGCCCATGGCCAGCTTGCCCTGAGAGACATCCATACTCTCCTCCACCACCATGGGCTCATGGCCGGGGTGGATGCGCACATCGCAGTTGGGCTCCTCACGCTCGGGATTGACGGGCAGCTCAGCGAAAGCCTGCTTCAAAGCGGCGGTGACCCGCTCCACATCGGCACTGCCGCAGTAGTAGATCTCCACCCCGGCGTTGGTCAGCAGGTTCTGATACTGCTCCCACAGCAGGGCGGGATCGGCAGAAGCCACGGTCTGCTCGGTACCCAGCTTGTCCACGCCGTAGCTCTCCTCTGCGCACATCTCCTTGATGAGGCGATGGGTGGCATAGGTGCGCTTATCGTTGATCTGGGAACGGATACGGTCGATGAGGTTGGCCTTCTCGCCCTCCACATAGGCCTTGGCAAAGACACCCTCCTCGGTGTAGGGCTTGAGCAGCAGCTCACCCAGCAGACCGGCGGCGGATTCCACGATGGTCTCCCCCTTCAGGGTATAGGCATCATCCAGAAAGCTGGCCACAAAGCCCACGCACTGAGTTTCGCCCTTTTTGCGCACGGATGGCTCAATGGCACCGCCGTACAGCTCGTCCAAAGCGGCGGAGAGGGCCTCCATATCGGGGTGTACCCGGGTGCCCCGGCGCAGCACATGGGGGATCAGGGCATTCAGACCGGCCTTGTCCTCAGACAAAGCGGTCATCAAAGTAACGGACAGGTATGCACTTTTGAACTTGTCGGTGTGGATACAGCGCAGCCACACACCGGGAAAAAGTTCCTGCCGGATCATATCAGACATAATGGTTCCTCCGGGATAATAATTTGACAGTTTATCTTACCACATTAAGGGATAAAAAGTAAATACTCACTTACTTGCATACCCTCATACTCCCCGCTCCTCCGTCAGAATATACAGAGAAAATTTTTTCAAATGTAAAGGTTTTTGGCTTGACAAATAATCACGATTGTGTTAGGATGTCACTTGTAAAGTTTCTGCACTTTACAAAATTACTTCAAGGAGGTCGCAGGGATGAAAAATCAGGCTTATCGCATGACCATGCTGTTTGATTTTTACGGCGATGTTCTGACCGACCGTCAGAAGGAGTTTTACGACCTCTACTACAATGAGGACCTCTCCCTTGGTGAGATCGCCGAAAACTATGGCATCACCCGTCAGGGCGTGCGCGATGTTATCGTCCGCGCCGAGGCTATCCTCACTGATCTGGAGGACAAGACCGGTCTGATCCGCCGTTTCCACACCATGAAGCAGCAGCTTCAGCAGGTGCGCGAGGACGCCGTGCGTATGCGCGAGATCGCCATTGGTATGGATCACCTCGAGCTGGAAACTCTGTCCGCCCGGATCATGGACACCACCGATACCCTTCTGAAGGAGTAACCTATGGCATTCGAAGGACTGACCGAAAAACTCTCTGCTGCGTTCAAAAAGCTGCGCGGTAAGGGCCGTCTGTCTGAGGCCGATGTCAAGGAGGCCATGCGCGAGATCCGCCTGGCTCTGCTGGAGGCCGATGTAAGTTATAAGGTCGTCAAGCAGTTCGTCGCTCAGGTCACTGAGAAGGCCGTCGGCTCTGATGTTCTGGAGGCACTCTCCCCCGCCCAGATGATCGTCAAGATCGTCAACCAGGAGCTGACCGAGCTCATGGGCGGCAGCAGCGCCAAGCTGACCATCTCTCCTAAGCCCCCCACGATCGTCATGATGGTGGGTCTGCAGGGTGCAGGTAAGACCACCAACGCCGCAAAGCTGGCCGGTCTGATGAAGCGTCAGCACAGCAAGCGTCCCCTGCTGGCAGCCTGTGACATCTACCGCCCCGCCGCTATCAAGCAGCTGGAAGTGGTCGGCGAGCAGTTGGGCATCCCCGTCTTCCAGATGGGCCAGACCAATCCCGTTGAGATCGCCAAGGCCGCCATTGAGCACGCCAACAAGCACGGCAACGACATGGTGTTCCTGGACACCGCCGGCCGCCTGCATGTGGACGAGGAGCTCATGGACGAGCTGCGCAACATCAAGGCCACCGTCAACCCCACCGAGATCCTGCTGGTGGTAGACGCCATGATCGGCCAGGATGCCGTCAACGCCGCCAAGGCTTTTGACGACGCCCTGGACATCGACGGTGTGGTGCTGACCAAGCTGGACGGTGACGCACGAGGCGGCGCTGCCCTCTCCATCAAAGCTGTCACCGGCAAGCCCATCAAGTTCGCCGGCGTGGGCGAGAAGCTCGACCAGATCGAGGTCTTCCACCCCGACCGTATGGCCAGCCGAATCCTGGGCATGGGCGATATGCTCTCTCTGATTGAAAAGGCCGAGCAGAACTTCAACGAGCAGAAGGCTCTGGAACTGCAGGAAAAGCTGCGCAAGAACAAGTTCACCCTGACCGACTACCTCGACCAGATGTCCCAGCTGAAAAACATGGGTTCTCTGACTGAGCTGGCCGGCATGATCCCCGGCGTGAAGGCTTCCGATCTGGAAGGCGCCAAAGTGGATGAAAAGGCCATCGCCCACATGGAGGCCATCATCCTCTCTATGACTCCCTACGAGCGTGAAAACCCCAATATCCTCAACGCAAGCCGCAAGCGCCGCATCGCAGCGGGCTGTGGTCTGAGCGTGGCCGACATCAACAAGCTGCTCAAGCAGTACGAGATGCTTCAGGCCATGACCAAGCAGTTCTCCGGCGGCAAGCTGCCCAAGAATCTGCGCCGCATGATGGGCAAGAAGGGCGCCAAGGGTATGATGGGCGGCATGGGCGGCGGAATGCCCGGAGGGTTCCCCTTCTAAAACTTCCGCAATCATTTCGAGGTAAAACGCACAGAGGCGTTTTCCACATAATTTAAAAACAATTTTTGGAGGAATATATCATGGTTAAGATCAGACTGCGCCGCATGGGCGCTAAGAAGGCTCCTTTCTACCGCATCGTTGTCGCTGACTCCCGTTATCCCCGCGATGGCCGTTTCATCGAGGAGATCGGTACCTACAATCCCACTGTCACTCCCTCTGCTCTGAACGTTGATGTGGAGCGCGCTCAGGCTTGGATCAAGACCGGCGCTCAGCCCACCGAGACCGTTCGCGACCTGCTGAAGAAGGCCGGCGCTCTGTAAGAAGCTGAGGGTCACGCAATGAAAGAGCTTCTGACCTATGTCGCCCAGAATCTCGTTGAGCACCCCGATCAGGTCGTGGTCACCGAGTCCCAGGGCGAGGGTGAGACCGTTCTGGAGCTGCGCGTGGCACCCGAGGATATGGGCAAGGTGATCGGTCGTCAGGGTCGAATTGCCAAGGAGATCCGTGTCCTGATTCGCTCCGCGGCCCAGCGGTCCGGTAAGCGCGTCTCTGTTGAGATCGTAGACTAATCAAAGACGCAGGAGCATCCCTCCTGCGTCTTTTCTTTATCATTCCCATTACATTCCGAAAGGACGGTAACTTTATGCTGCAGCAGTATCTGGAGATCGGCAAGATCACCAACGCCCACGGCGTCATGGGCGAGGTCAAGGTCCAGCCCTGGTGTGACTCCCCCGAGTTCTTCTGCCAGTTCAAGACCCTCTATGTGGACGAGACTCACTGGCCTGTCAAGGTGGAGCGCGCCCGCCCCCACAAGAACATGGTCATCGTGAAGCTGGAAGGCGTTACCGACATGAACGGCGCTCTGGCTTTGCGCAACGCCGTCCTCCACATCGACCGCAAGGATGTCAACCTCCCCGAGGGC
>JAZQVX010000078.1:0-5540 GCA_045632045.1 Lawsonibacter sp. | reverse complement strand
CGAAGTGAGTGCCACGCCGAATTCCGATTCGATCAGCGGGGCGCGCATGGTATAGTCGCACTCCAGCACCGGGCGCACGGAGATTCCGGCCCGCTCAAACAGCCAGTCGCAGTAGACACGCCAGGGTGCGCCCTTGGGCAGGCTGATGAACTTCTCATCCCGGAGTTCTTCCATGCAGACGGACTCGCTCTCATAAAGTCGGTGGCTCTTGGGTACGCAGAGATAGATGTCGTCGTCTTTGATCCATGCGCGCTCCAACCCTTCGGCGGGGATGTCACCGTCACCGGCGATAATAAAGTCCACCTTCATGGAGGGGAGGGCGGTACTCAGCTCATTGACCGACCAGTTGTACTGCTGCAGGGCATACCCGTTGAAATGCTTGTGGAACTCCCGGAAGAAGGGGGCCCAAACCAGCGAACTGCCCACGGCGATACTGACTTCTTTCTCCCGGGACTCGGTCAGATCCTGCAGTGCGGCCCTGCCGTTGTCCATGGCGGTGAAGATCTGGTCTACATACTTTAAATAGGTGCGTCCGGCCTCGTTGAGCCGGATGGAGCGCTTGGATCGCTCAAACAACTGAACGCCCAGTTCTTTTTCCAGTCCGATGATCATACTGCTCAGTGCGGTCTGAGAGATATAAAGCTCCTTTGCGGTCTGGGTAATGTGCTCTGTGGCTGCCAATTTGCGGAAATATTCCAGCTGTAACAGGGTTATCATATGGACAACTCCTTTTC
This sequence comes from Lawsonibacter sp., assembly GCA_045632045.1. GTDB lineage: Bacteria > Bacillota > Clostridia > Oscillospirales > Oscillospiraceae > Lawsonibacter. The sequence continues at coordinate 4,806 of JAZQVX010000078.1, read as the reverse complement.
ATTAGTTCTAACTTATGAATTCCTAACTAATTATGAGTTATTCTTTTTCGTTTGTCAATGATATACTGAAGTCGCCAAAAAAATTCCATGTTCCTTGAGCATTTTGAATGTGAATTGGAGATGAATGAATATGAGAGATGTCGTAATTACTGATTGCGTCCGAACTGCGATCGGTAAAATGAACGGTGCTCTGAGTGAATACGATGAGCAGGAACTGGCCGCCATCGTCATGAAGGAAGTTCTGAACCGCTCCAAAATCACCGCCGATCAGGTGGACGAAGTGATCTTCGGCCATGTCAAGATGAATACATATCCCATGGACCTGGCCCGCTACGGCTGGCTGGAGGCAGGGCTGCCCGAGAAGACTCCCGGCTATACCCTGCAGAGAGCTTGCTCCTCCGGCTCCCAGTCCATTTTCGATGCCTCCCAGATCATTGCCTGCGGTGACGCAGACATCATTCTGGCCGGCGGTGCCGAGAATATGACCAAGTCCTGCTACTATTTGCGCAACGCCCGCAAGGGTGTGGGCACCAAGGATATCGTCTTTAAAGACAATATTATGGAAGGCAGCGCAGGCAACTCCCCCGAGGAGCTGTTCGGTGTTCTGCCCATGGGCATGACCGCCGAAAATGTTGCCGAGATGTACGGCATTGAGCGTGAGATCCAGGATCTCTTCGCACTGGGCAGTCAGCAGCGCGCCCGCAAGGCCATCGACGAGGGCCTGTTCAAGGAAGAGATCGTCCCTGTCGGCGATTTTGACACCGACGAGCATCCCCGCTCCACCACGCTGGAAAAGCTCGCCGCTATGAAGCCCGCCTTCAAGAAGGGCGGCTGCGTGACAGCCGGTAACTCCTCCGGTCGCAACGACGGCGCTTCCGCTCTGATCGTCATGAGCCGTGAGAAGGCCGACGAGCTGGGCTATGATTATTATCTGCGCCATGTTTCCTCCGCCGTTGTGGGTCTGCATCCCAGCATCATGGGCGTCGGCCCCATCGAGGCCTCCCGCGAGGCGCTGGAGAAGGCCGGCCTGACCATTGAGGACATCGACCTCATCGAGCTGAACGAGGCCTTTGCGGCCCAGTCCGTGGCTGTTATGCGCGAGTGGGCCAAGTGGTCCGACAAGGAGACCTTCGACACCATCTGGGAGCGTACCAATGTCAACGGCAGCGGCATCTCTCTGGGTCACCCTCTGGCAGCCACCGGCGGTATCCTGACCACCAAGCTGTTTTATGAACTCAAGCGCCGCCCCAGCGCCCGCTACGCCATGGTCACCATGTGCATCGGCGGCGGTATGGGCTTCGCCTCCATCTTTGAACAGTGCAGGAGGGGTTAAGCATGAAAAAAGTTGTCATTACCCAGGCCGCCCGTACCCCCTGGGGTGTCCCCGGCGGTAATCTGGAGCCCCTGATGTCCTCCGACATGGCTGCCCCCATGCTCAAGGCTCTGTTGGAGCGGGGCGGGGTAGAGCCTACCGATGTGGATCAGGTCATCTTCGGTCAGGCACATCCCTCCACCATGCCCAACAACATCGGCCACTACGCATGGCTGAAGGCCGAGCTTCCCGTGGAAGTCCCCGGTCATACCGTTCAGATCAACACCGCATCTGCCCTGCAGGCGGTACGCAGTGCATATTACCTCATCGCCACCGGAAACGAGCAGATCTGCATCGCAGGCGGCGCGGACAGCTACTCCGCAGCTCCTTTCGTCATGCGCGATGTCCGCAACCACTTCTATCCTCAGCACCGCGTGGTCATTGACTCCATCGTGGAGGCCGAGGAGTGCACCCAGCCCCAGCCCATGAGCCGCAAGGCCCAGTACGAGAAGGCCTACGGCGAGGGCGAGTCCCCCGAGGCCGCCGAGTACCGCAAGGCCAGCGCCCAGCGCGCCGCCGCCTATGCCGAAAAGGCCGCCGCCCAGATCGTCCCCATGAGCTACACCGTCCGCAAGAAGGGTGAGATCATCATCGACAAGGACGAGTGGCTGACCAAGGGTGTGGGCGAGGAGCCTCTGGCCCCCTACGCCGACGGCGCCGCCGCTCTGCTCATCATGAGCGAGGAGAAGGCAGGGGAGAAGGGTCTGAAGCCTTTGGCAGAGCTGCAGGGCTTCGCCGTTGTGGGTGCCGATCCCACCGCTCCTCAGGAAACCGGCGCGGCAGCCGTGAAGAAGCTGCTGAAGAACAAGGGGCTGGAACTGGCCGATGTGGCCGTTGTGGAAGTCATCGAAAACAGCGCTCAGGATGTGCTCTATGTGATGGAGCAGCTGGGTGAGGGCCCCGTGGTCAACCCCGTGGGCGGCGCGCTTACCTTCGGTAAGAACGACGGCGCCGAGGGCATCTTCATGGTGATGCGCCTCATGGATGCCCTCCAGCCCGGTCAGAAGGGCGTTGCCTGTATCTACAGCCCGGGCGGCATGGGAATGGCCGCCCTGATTGAAAAAATTTAAAAAGAAGGAGGAAACCAATATGAGACTGGAAGGAAAGGTCGCCATTGTCACCGGCGGCGCCAGCGGCATCGGCTACGGTACTGCCAAGCGTTTCCTGCAGGAAGGTGCCAAGGTCGCCATCTGTGATGTCCGTCAGGACGCCATTGATGCCGCACTGGAGAGCCTGAAAGAGTTCGGCCCCGTGGCCGGCTATGTGACCGACATCTCCGACCGCGCTCAGTGTGACGAGATGGCCAAGGCCGTCGCCGACGCCTGGGGTCAGATCGACATTCTGATCAACAACGCAGGCATCACCAAGGACGCACAGTTCTACAAGATGGCCGATGCAGACTTCTACAAGGTCATCGAGGTCAATCTGTTCGGTACTTACAACATGAGTAAAGCTGTTGTGCCTTACATGATGGAGCGCCGCTACGGCAAGATCGTCTCCGCCGCATCCATTGCCTGTATCAAGGGCAACTTCGGCCAGAGCAACTACGCCGCATCCAAGGCCGCTATCATGAGCTTTACCCGCTCTCTGGGCCGCGAGTTGGGCAAGTACAACATCAATGTCAATGCCATCGCCCCCGGCTTCATCCGCACCGCAATGACCGACAAGATCCCCCCCAACATCATGCAGGAGAAGATCGCATCCATCCCCATGCGCCGTACCGGCGAGGTGGAGGATGTGGCCGCTGCATATCTGTTCCTGGCAAGTGACGACGCGTCTTTCGTCAACGCCACCACTCTGATCGTGGACGGCGGCATGAGTTGATTTTTATGCACTAAAAGTTCAGCGCAATCCAACAACAGGCGCTTGCCAAATTATCCCAATCGTTTATAATGGAATCAGCAGTCCGTTATAATAAAACAAAATAGGAGGAAGAAAAAATGAAGAAGCTTATTTCCGCAATGCTGGCTATGGCTATGTGCTTCTCTCTGGCTGCCTGTGGCGCCAAGGAGGAACCCGCCCCTGCTCCCGCTCCCGCTCCCGAGGCATCCCAGCCCGCAGAGCCCGCTCCCGCTCCCGCTGAAAGCGCTGCCGACAAGTATCCCGAGAAGGCAGTCAAGATCATCATCCCCTATGGCGCCGGTGGCTCCACTGATATGGGCGGCCGTGTCGTCGCTTCCTGCATGCCCGGCTTCCTGCCCGGCAACTATGTCGTAGAGAACCAGGCCGGCGGCGCCGCCATCCCCGGCACCCTGGCCGTCGCTCAGGAGGCCGCTGACGGCTACACTCTGGGCTACAACTGGTACGCATCCTTTAACTTCCGTCCCCAGTTCATGGAGACCAACTACACCATGGATGACTTCACCATGATCTGTGGTACCACCATCCAGGCCAACACCCTGTTCATCCGCGCCGACGAGACCCGTTACACCGATGTCGAGTCCCTGATCGCCTACATCAACGCTCACCCCGGCGAGCTGAACTTCTCCTGCGGTGCTGCTAACTCCTGGCAGCTGCTGGTCGCTCTGGGCTTCCTGAATGCCTATGACGCCGCTGACAAGGTCGTTGAGGTTCCCTACACTTCCGCTCGTGAGTCCGCTCTGGCTCTGATGGCCGGCGATGTTGACTTCGCTCTGCTGGAGACCGCTACCTTCACCGCCGAGCTGAAGTCCGGCGACATTAAGCCCATCTGCTCCTACGAGTCCAACCGCAACGAGTCCGCTCACCCCGACTGCCCCACCATCGGCGAGCTGGGTCACCCCGAGGTCGCTGAGGTCGCTGCTAACCGTATCGTGATCTGTGGCCCCGCCGGCATGGATCCCGAGGTCGTCGCCAAGATCGAGGCCGCTGTTGCCAAGATGTGTGAGGACGAGAACTTCCTGATGCTGTCCAAGAACTGCAACCAGGTCATCGACTTCAAGACTTCCGCTGAGGTTACCACCGAGCTGAAGGAAGGCATGGACGATGTTAAGGATCTGATGATCGCTGCTGGTATCATCAAGTAATTAACCTCTGACACAAAATAACGGACAATCGCAACTGATCCCTCACAAATGTTACGGGGCGGGCATCCGCCCGCCCCGTAATTGAACCTTAGGAGGAAACCAAATGAACAAACTCGTCAAAGCCCTTGACAGACATGTCGAGGTTCGCCAGTCCACCGCGGATCTTGGATTCGGAATCGGTGTTCTGCTGGTCGATCTGTTCCTGATGCTCGTTGGCGTTGCCAAGTACATCAGCGAAGGCTATACCACTTCTTACGGCATCACTGCCAAGACCTTCCCCAAGGTCGTCTTTATCGCAGGCATTATCCTCAGCGCCATTCTGATCGTGACCGCACTGACCAAGCGCGCCAAGAACGATCCCGCAGAAGGAACGGTCACCTTCCATCTCATCAATCTGGCTATCTATGCCGATCTGGTCCTGTTCGTGTT
>JAZQVX010000077.1:0-2181 GCA_045632045.1 Lawsonibacter sp. | reverse complement strand
TCCCATCATCAGCTTTTTAAAAACTCTTGACAGGATTTAAAAAATAATTTACCATAAAGTACAGAATTTACCATCCCTTGCTCTAATTTTCCGAGAAAGAGGTCTGTCTGAATATGAACAAGATCATCCTTGTCGCCGAGTCCGGGTCCGACCTGACCCCCGAGCTGGCCGCCAAGTACGACATCCGCATCGTCCCCATGCATGTCTCCTTCGAGGACAGCACCGTGGACGACGGCACCTTCCCTCCCGAGCAGATCGTGGAGTATTACCACTCCACCGGCCGTCTGCCCCGCACCAGCGGCAGCACCCCCGAGGACTTCGTCGACATCTTTGATCGCATCCACGCCGAGGACCCCGAGGCCCTCATTCTCTATCTGGCCTACTCCGCCGTTACCACCTGCTCTTACCAGAGCGCCATCATCGCCGGTGAGGGCCGCGACTACATCTACCCCGTGGATACCCGCCAGGTTTCCGTGGGACAGGCCGCCGTCGTGGTGGAAATGGCAAAAGCTTTACAGGCCAAGCCTGACATGACGATTCAGGAGGCCATCGCCAAATCCAAGGAGATCATCGACCGCGCCCGCATGTGCTTTCTGCCCGACAATCTGGACTTCCTGCGCGCCGGCGGCCGGGTGAGCAATGTGGTGGCTCTGGGCAGCCGCATTCTCTCCCTGCACCCCACCATCGAGATTCTGGAGGGCAAGCTGACCGCCACCAAAAAGTACCGCGGCAAGATGGAGAAGGTCGCCGCCCAGCTGGTGACCGACTATGCCGAGTCCTATGATCTGGATCGTGACACTCTGTGGCTGATCTGGACTGTCGGTCTGTCCGACACCGTGAAAGAGGCCGTCAGGCAGGCCGCCGCCGACTGCGGTTTCCGCCATCTGGAGTGGGTTCGCGCCAACGGCGTCATCACCACCCACGGCGGCCCCGCCGCCTTCGGCATCGCCGGCTTCGCCAAAGCCTGAGGCTTGTTTTCTCCCAAAAATCTGATACAATGAATGGGAGCCCGTTTGGGCTCCCATTTTCATTTGCAAGGAGGGCGCAACGATGGCCGGACTGAAAAAAGCATATCTGGAGATCACCAATGTGTGCAACCTGCGCTGTGAATTCTGCCCCGGCACCCGCCGCAAGCAGGGCTTTCTCTCCCCCGAGGGCTTCGAGGTGCTGGCCGGGAAACTGCGCCCCCATGTGGACTATATCTACCTGCATCTCATGGGGGAGCCTCTGCTCCACCCCCAACTCGCCCAACTGCTGGAGATTGCCGGAAATCTGGGTTTCAAGGTCATCATCACCACCAACGGAACCCTCCTCCCCCGACAGGCGGAACTGCTTGCTCAGTCAAGCGCCATACATAAAATCAGCGTTTCTCTTCACTCCTTCGAGGGCAACGAGAGCCACGACACCGACCTGAGCCACTATCTGGAAAACACCATCGCCGCCGTGCAGAAACTCTCCGCCGCCGGCAAGATCTGCGCCCTGCGGCTGTGGAATCTGGACGGCAAAACCACCCACGGTGCCAACGCCGAAAACGACGACATTCTGGCAAAACTGGAGCAGGCCTTCCCCAAGCCCTGGAAGGACAATCCCCGGGGCGCTACCCTCGCCAACAAGGTCTATCTGGAGTGGGGCGAGAAGTTCGACTGGCCCGATCTCTCCGCCGAAGAGGGCAGCGGCGGTGTGTTCTGCTACGGTCTGCGGGATCAGATCGGCGTACTGTGGGACGGCACTGTGGTCCCCTGCTGCCTCGACCACGAGGGTGACATTCCCCTCGGCAATCTCTACGAGCAGACACTGGAGGAGATTTTGAACTCTCCCCGGGCAAAGGCCCTATACGACGGCTTCTCCTGCCGCAAGGCGGTGGAGGAACTGTGCCGCAAGTGCGGCTACGCAAGAAGATTTTAAGAAGGAGGACACCATGGCAAGAGAAGTTGATCCCAAAGATACGACCAGAGCATTCGCCTATGAGGCCTGGATGACGGCTCCCAATCCCATGGTCACTTTTTTCAAGACCCTGGATGTGACCAATCTCGTCCGTTTGTCCCGGAAGAAAAATCTGAAATTCAATATGCTCCTCGATTACTGCATCGGCAAAGCCGCCTCCGGCGTAAAAGAATTTTATATGCTTCCAGTCGGCGACAAGCTGATGCAGTATGACTCCCTTGCGGTGAATACCATTGT
>JAZQVX010000076.1:0-5094 GCA_045632045.1 Lawsonibacter sp. | reverse complement strand
GCCAGCTTCCAGCCGTCCCGGGCGCAGAAATCCAATTTTCTCAATTCTCCCTCGGTTGGGCCGGGATCAAACTCAGAGGCGCCGGGAAAATAGGTCACGGAGAAGCGGAGTCTTCTGGGCTCCATCCGTTTAAAAGTCCATGTCATGCTTCCGGGCTGATGGACCATCCAACCCTGTTCAGCCATTTCTTCCAGCTTTTCCTGAATTTTCACCTGATCGTAAAAGGAAAAGTGGCAGAGGATCTTTTTGGTATCTTTCATGATTGCGCCTCCTTTCGATACATACGGTCATAATCTACGGTCTGCTGACGAAGCCGCTGATACTCCTTCTCCAGCATCTGCCGCCCCTTTTCGGTGATGAGATAGCTGCGGCGGCGGCCCTCAGCCTTTGTTTCCCGAATGACTTCTTCTTTCACGAACAGCTCCAACAGGTCATAGAGGGTACCCGAGCCGATGGTGACTCGTCCATCCGTCTGCCTGCGCACCATTTCCAGAATATCCATGCCGCGGCACTCCTCACACAGGCACAGCAGGATGTAAAACATCTGCTCCGTCAGGGTTTTGAATTTTTCCCGGGCCATCGTCCCACCTCTTTTCTCGATAATCGAGTTTTATGCTTTTATTATAACTCGAATATCGAGTTTGTCAAGACAAAAAGAAAAACGGTCGCCCGGAAGGGCGGCCGTTTCGTCATTTTATCAGTTGAGGAAGTCCTTGAGCTTCTTGGAGCGGCTGGGGTGACGCAGCTTGCGCAGAGCCTTGGCCTCGATCTGGCGGATACGCTCGCGGGTAACATTGAACTCCTTGCCCACCTCTTCCAGAGTGCGGGTGCGGCCGTCCTCGATACCGAAGCGCAGCTTCAGAACCTTCTCCTCGCGGGGAGTCAGAGTGGACAGAACCTCGATCAGCTGCTCCTTGAGCAGGGTGAAGGAAGCGGCCTCGGCGGGCTCGGAAGCATCCTCGTCGGGGATGAAGTCGCCCAGATGGCTGTCCTCCTCCTCACCGATGGGAGTTTCCAGAGAAACAGGCTCCTGTGCGATCTTCAGAATCTCACGCACGCGGTCAACAGGCATCTCCATTTCCTTGGCGATCTCCTCGGGGGTGGGATCGTGACCCAGTTCCTGCAGCAGCTGGCGGGAAACGCGGATGACCTTGTTGATGGTTTCCACCATGTGAACAGGGATGCGGATGGTGCGGGCCTGGTCGGCAATGGCGCGGGTGATGGCCTGACGGATCCACCAGGTGGCGTAGGTGGAGAACTTGAAGCCCTTGGTGAAGTCGAACTTCTCAACGGCCTTGATCAGACCCAGGTTACCCTCCTGGATCAGATCCAGGAACTGCATGCCGCGGCCCACATAGCGCTTGGCAATGGAGACGACCAGACGCAGGTTGGCCTCAGCCAGACGCTGCTTGGCGCGCTCGCCCTTCTTGATGAGCACCTCCAGCTCGGCCTTGACCTCGGCGGGAAGCTCCTCGCCCATGGCCTCCAGCTCCTCCAGCTGCTCCTTGGCGGCGTTGCCGGCAGCCATGGTCTGGGCCAGCTCGATCTCCTCCTCGGAGCTGAGCAGGTTGACCTTACCGATCTCCTTCAGATACATACGGACGGGGTCGTCGGTGCCGAAGGAATCCACCATGGAGTTGGGATCCACCACTTCCTCCTCAGGGATGTCCTCCATGGCCTCCAAGGGGGGATCGATGTCGTCGGGCAGCTCCACGGCGTAGTCCTCGCCCACGGTGTCGATGCCCATATTCTCCATGGCGTCGTAGATCTTATCCATCTGCTCGGCGCCCAGTTCCATCTCTTCCAGCACATCCATGATCTCGCCGGCGGACAGCTTGCCCTTCTTCTTGCCCTTCTCGAACAGCTCGTTGAGCTTCTCGGAACCGGGCATGTTGCCGACGATCTTCAGCAGCTCGGTCTTACCGGTCTCCATACGAGCCAGAATATTGGCGTGCTTGTCCAGCTTCTCCTTCTGCTCGGCGGTGACGGTATGTACAGTCTTCTTGGTGCTCATTCTGCTTCCTCCATATACGCTTTCTTTTGTTGATATTTCTTCTGGGCCGCCAGCAGCAGGTCATCCCCCGCAAGGTCGCTGCGGTGCATGGCTTCGCCCCGGATAATGGCGATATAATCTGCGACGGATCGCCGGCTGTTTGCCATCGACTCAGGCCGGTCGATGACCCGGGCCATGTGATCCATCTCTTCCCCTGTCAGTGCCTCGGCCATGGAGGGCAGCTGGGGCGTGGAGCCCTGCTCCAGCCGCGCCATGATCTGGTCGTAGACCTTACCCAACAGCGGGGACGAAAATTCACGGCTTGTCAGTCCGTCCATATACTGGGCCAGACCGGCATCCAGGAATAACAATCGGATGACGCCCTCCTCCGCCCTTGCCGAGCGGATGTTGTCATAGCGCAGGCTCCGGGCGTCGGGCTGGAGCTTGGTGGCGGGTGACAGATCCCTGCGTTCCCGCTGTTTGTCCTGCTTGCGCACTCTGGCGTTGAAGGCCTTTTTGACCTCCTGCGCCATGGCCTCGGCGGAGATCCCCGCCGTCTGGGCGGCATGTCCGCCGTATATCTCCCGCTCTACGGGACTGTGCAGTGACGCGATGAGCTGGGCCGCCTCCTGCAGGAAGGAGACGCGCTGGACATCGTCCTCCAGGTTGAACTTCTTCCGGATCTGCTCCAGTCGGTAGTCCACCTGATTTTCGCTCTGATCCAGCAGCCGCGCAAAGGCGTCTTTGCCGAAGGCCTTGATATACTCGTCCGGGTCTTTGGCTCCCGTCATGCGCAGCACCCGCACCTTGAGCCCCGCCTTTTCCAGCAGGGGGATGGCGCGCTGGGCCGCGGATACGCCCGCTCCGTCGGAGTCATAGGCGATGACCGCCTGTTGGAAATACCGGGCCAGTAGCTGAGCGTGCTCGGCAGTCAGGGATGTGCCCAGGGAGGCAACGGCGCTGTCAAAGCCGCCCTGATGCAGGGCGATGGTGTCCATATAGCCCTCGGTGAGGATGACGCGCCCCGCCTTTGAGGTCTTTGCGATGTTAAGGGCAAAGACATTACGGCTCTTATTGTAAACCGGCGTATCGGGGGAGTTGAGATATTTGGGTGTGGAGTCGTCCATGACGCGGCCGCCAAAGCCGATGACATTGCCCCGCACATCAATGATGGGGAACATGACCCGGTTTCGGAATCGGTCGTAGATGCGGCCGTCCTTGTTGCTCACCGCCAGACCGGCGTCCAGCAGATCCCGCTTGTCATAGCCCTGTTTTATCATGGCGTTGATGAGGGCATCCCAGCTGTCGGGGGCAAAGCCCAGACCGAAGCGGGTCAGGGTCTGTCGGGACAGACCGCGCTTCTGCAGATACTGCAGACCGTGGGCGCCCTCCGGGCTGTTGAGCCACTGGTGGAACAGGCGGGCAGCCTGTTTGTTCATCTCCAGCAGTTTTTCGCGTCTGCGCTGCATATCGGGGGAGCTTCCCTGATATGCGGGTACTTCCATGCCAACCCGCTTGGCCAGCACCGCGATGGCGTCCCGATAGGGCAGATTCTCCAGCTCCATCACATAGTTGATGGCGCCGCCGCCCTTGCCACAGCCGAAGCATTTATAGATCTGTCGGTCGGGCACCACATGGAAGGACGGGGTCTTTTCACTGTGGAAGGGACAGCAGCCCCAATAGCTGTTTCCCTTTTTGGTCAGCCGGACGGACTCGGACACCAGATCCACCAGATCAGTCCTGGCGATCAGATCGTCCAGAAAGCGGCCGGGAATGGCCATACTGCCCCCTCCTTTCCTCAGTCAGTATCAGGGGCAGAGGCGCTTTATTTCACCTTCCAGCCCATGGGGATGTATATCTTCTTGAATTGCTCCACCGCGTAGGGATCGGTCATGCCGGCGATATAGTCGCAGATGGCACGCTCGGCGCCCTCCTCGGCGCGGATCTCCTGATAGTCGGTGGGGAGCCGGTCGGGATCCCGCAGGTAGTAGTTGAACAAAAACTCCAGCATCTGCTGTGCCTTGCTCTCCTCTCCCTTGGCCAGAGGATTGGTGTAGACATTGGCAAACATGAACTCCTTGAGATCCTGCATGGCCTGTCCCACTTCTTCGGACTGGCAGATCTCGCTTTTATCCCGGCTTGCCTCAATGGCGTCGGACACCAGCTTGCCGATGCGCTCACTGTGGGTGAAGCCCAGCACACTGGTACATTCCAGAGGCAGATCCATGGGATAGATGATGCCGCCCCGCAGGGCGTCCTCAATGTCGTGGTTGATGTATGCAATATGGTCGGCCAGACGGACGACCTGTCCCTCCAGCGTTTCGGCAGGGGTACCCTTGGTATGGCGGAGGATGCCGTTTCGCACCTCCCAGGTCAGGTTCAGACCCTCGCCGTTTTTCTCCAGCCGCTCCACCACCCGCAGGGACTGCTGATAGTGGGCAAAGCCGCCGGGCATCAGCTTGTCCAGAGAGCGCTCACCGGCATGTCCGAAGGGTGTATGACCCAGATCGTGACCCAGCGCGATGGCTTCGGTCAGATCTTCGTTCAGACGCAGCGCTCTGGCGATGGTCCGGGCAATGCGGCTGACCTCAATGGTATGGGTCATGCGGGTGCGGTAGTGATCCCCCTCAGGCTGCAAAAAGACCTGCGTCTTATGCTTGAGCCGTCGGAACGCTTTGGAGTAGACGATGCGGTCCACATCCCGCTGAAAAGCCGTGCGGATCTCGCATTCTTCTTCAGGGCGAACTCTGCCCTTGCTCCGGTCTGCGCGGCAGGCCAGAGGGGACAGCTGGGCCGCCTCTGCTCGCTGTGTCTGTTCTCGAAGGGTCATAAACGCGCCTCCTTTTCCGTCACACTGCATACGGGTACAACTTAGTACATACTTTTATACGCAATAAAATGTGCCTTTCCTTTTTTCCCGGCAAAAATTTTTTGAATTTTTTAAAATTTCTTTTCCACAGCGTCGAAGGCGGGCGAAATTTTCTACTTGCAAAGGGTATCCACCTGTGGTATAGTGTTTTGGCAACGCAGGTATAGTTCATCGGTAGAACGCGAGCTTCCCAAGCTCGATAGGAGGGTTCGATTCCCTTTACCTGCTCCAT
>JAZQVX010000075.1:0-15507 GCA_045632045.1 Lawsonibacter sp. | reverse complement strand
GTCGGGGCGGTTGGGAGTGATTTCGAACTCCACCACATGGTCATCCAGACCCACGGCGGTGCGAATGTCCATGCCGACCTCCAGGCCGGTCAGTTCGGGGTCATCAGACAGAATCCAGATGCCGTCAGCATAGGCGGTAGGGAAGTCGCGCTCGTCCAGGCCCAGCTCCTTGTAGGAGCACAGCATGCCGTTGGAGACAACGCCGCGCAGCTTGCCCTTCTCGATCTTCACGCCGCCGGCCAGAGTGGACTTGTGCTTGGCCACGGGGACCAGGTCGCCCACCTTGACATTCTGAGCGCCGGTGACGATCTGGGTGGGCTCAGCCTCGCCCACATCGATCTGGCAGACCCACATGTGGTCGGAATTCTCGTGGCGCTCCAGAGAGAGAACCTTACCCACCACAACATTGGTGATCTCGGCGCCCAGATCCTCGGTGACCTCCACCTTGGAGCCGGACAGGGTCATGGCCTCGGCAAATTCTTTATCATTGGCCTCAATGGTGACGAACTCATTGAGCCACTTTCTGCTTAAATTCATATTGAAATCTCCTTATTCACGGAATGTAGGGGCGCATATTATCCGCCCCTGCGAAAGAGAATCTATGGTTGCGTTTGGTAGGGGCGCACAGTGTGCGCCCGTGGCAACATCGCCGCGTCATCGGCGGGCGAACCATGTTCGCCCCTACACGAGGGCGGTGATGATTGTGTCGTACATGGGCGGGTGAGGGCACCCGCGCCTACGGCATGTCGGGGGAGTTGTTGTGTAGGGGCCGATGTCCCATCGGCCCACAGCCCGTCAGTTTTTAGAACTGCTCCAGGAAACGGACATCGTTCTCGAAGATCAGACGCAGGTCGGCGATCTTGAAGCGGCGCATGGCGGTACGCTCCAGACCGATGCCGAAGGCCCAGCCGGAATACTCGTCGGGGTTGATGCCGGCCATCTCCAGAACCCGGGGATGGATCATACCGGCGCCCAGCAGCTCGATCCAGCCCTCGCCCTTACAGGTGGGGCAGCCCACGCCGCCGCACTTGTGGCACTGGACATCCATCTCGCAGGAGGGCTCGGTGAAGGGGAAGTGGTGGGGACGGAAGCGGGTCTTGGTGCCCTCGCCGTACAGCTGCTCGACCACGGTGTTCAGAGTACCCTTCAGGTCGGCCATGGTGACATTCTTGTCGATGACCATGCCCTCGACCTGATGGAACATGGGGGAGTGGGTGGCGTCCACCTCGTCCTTACGATAGACGCGGCCGGGAGCCAGAATGCGGATGGGCAGCTCCATGGAGTCCATGGCGCGCACCTGCATGGGAGAGGTCTGGGAGCGCAGCATCACGCGGGAGTCCTCGTCGAAGTAGAAGGTGTCGGACCAGTCACGGGAGGGGTGGCCCTCCTCGGCGTTCAGACGGTCAAAGTTGTTGGAGGCCAGCTCGATCTCGGGGCCGTCCAGAATGGTGAAGCCCATGCCCACGAAGATGTCCTTGATCTCGTCCAGAGCGGTGTACATGGGGTGCTTGTGGCCGATCTCCACGGCGGTGCCGGGGATGGTGACATCGACGGCCTCAGCCACCAGACGCTGCTCCATGGCGGCCTCAGCCAGCTTCTTGGAAGCGGCCTCCAGAGCCTCCTCCAGAGCGGCGCGGACCTCGTTGGCCAGCTGACCCATGGCGGGGCGCTCCTCGGCGGAGAGCTTGCCCATCATCTTCAGCACGCCGGTCAGCTCACCCTTCTTGCCCAGATACTGGACACGCAGAGCGTCCAGAGCGGCAGAGTCAGCGGCGGCGTCAAAGGCAGCCAGGGCCTCAGAACGAATTTTTGCTAACTGTTCTCTCATTGGTAAAACTCCTTTTTTGGAATGGATTGATAAAAACAAAAAAACCTTCCATCCCCAGATATTCAGGGACGAAAGGCAAACCTTCCGCGGTACCACCCGCATTCGCACAAAATGTGCGCACTTGACTTCCTGTAACGGAGGAAAACCCGTCCTGCTCTCACAGGCCGCTCCCGGGCGAACCAAGCAAGTCTGTCCTCCAAGGCGGCTTTCAGCCGGTGACCGCCTCTCTCTGTGGAGTTTCGTTGCTATTTTCCCGTTCAACGCATTTCACACTATCGTTATTTATAGCACAGAATGTTTTGGTTTGCAAGGGGAAAAGACATATTTTGCGGGAAAATTGCGGATAAATTATGGCGTAGGGGCCGATGCCCCCATAGGCCCGTGTTGGCGGAAACATGGTGCAGGGCGCACAGTGTGCGCCCGCGGAATGGTGCGGGGGAAATGTGCGGGCGGGTGAGGCCACCCGCCCCTACGGATGGTTGCATAGGCGAGCGTAGGGGCCGATGCCTCATCGGCCCGGGGTGGTGGAATCATGGTGTAGGGGCGCACAGTGTGCGCCCGCGGAATGGTGCGGGGGAAATGTGCGGGCGGGTGAGGCCACCCGCCCCTACGGATGGTTGCGTAGGCGAGCGTAGGGGCCGATGCCCCCATCGGCCCGGGGTGGTGGAATCATGGTGTAGGGGCGCACAGTGTGCGCCCGCAGGAAAACGCGGCGAAGAAAATAAAAAACCTCCCCCGCAAGGGGGGAGGTCATTTATTATTACCGGAAGTAGACCAGATCATCCTCGGGGCGCTCGCCCTTGACGACCTCGGAGGCGTAGAGCACCACGCCCTCGTCCTCATAGACATCGGCGTGCTCGAAGCGGATCTCGGCGGTGACCTTGACCCACTCGCCCTTCTTCAGGGTGCGGGCCTTGTCGTACTTGCACAGGAAGCCGAAGAAGCGGATGTCGTCCTCACAGCAGGTCATGGCGTTGCGGCCGGGGACGAAGGTGCCCTTGGGCAGGCGCATGCCGGTCATGGCCTGAACGGTCATGGTGATGGTCTTGCCCACATAGCGCTCGGGGTGCTCCTGAATGTCCAGATACCAGATGCCGTAGTCCTCGGGCACCAGCTCCAGATGGTCGGTGTCCAGAGAGTAGGGGAGAACATCCTCCACCTCCAGCTCCTCGCCCATGATGTTCTCAAAGACGATCTCGCACATGCGGTTGACGGCGCGGACGGAGCGCTTCCAGCCGGCCAGAGGCATCTCGGGCTTGGCGCGGTTGAACAGCACCATGTCGGCGTCGGACACCATGTCGATGATCATGGACTGCATGTTGGCGCGGTACATCTCAAAGGTGGTGGAGTCGATGACATTGATGATCTGATACAGACCCCAGCTCTTGGGCATCTTCAGCTGGCGCATCTTGTCCAGAGGCCACATGCCGTTGTACTCGAAGAGGACACGCTCGGGCTGATAGCGGCGGTCGATCTCCATCAGGAAGTCATAGGTCAGCTCATCGGCGCTCTCCACGGGCAGCACCCGGCAGTTGCGCTTGGACAGATGCTCCTGATCGAACTCCTCCTCGCCGTCCTCACAGCGCAGCAGAACGGTGCGCTGGCCGTCGTTGAAGTAGTCCATGTTCAGGGTGTCGGTCAGCAGAGTGGTCTTGCCGCTGTCCAGAAAACCGGTGATGAGATAGACGGGAATGGTTTTCATCTGTTTCATGAATGTTAATCTCCTTAAAAGCCAAACTTGGCTCCCCCCTTGCGGGGGAGCTGGCATTTGCGAAG
Organism: Lawsonibacter sp.; assembly: GCA_045632045.1. Lineage (GTDB taxonomy): Bacteria > Bacillota > Clostridia > Oscillospirales > Oscillospiraceae > Lawsonibacter. The sequence continues at coordinate 11,903 of JAZQVX010000075.1, read as the reverse complement.
CAAATGACTGAGGGGGTCACTGTGCCGTACTGATTACCCCCTCCGTCTCGCCTTCGGCGATCCACCTCCCCCGCAAGGGGGGAGGTCATAATCAGTGCAGACCGAACAGGTGCTCCAGACCGTGCTCGTCCAGTACGGCGCCGATGACGCACAGACGGCCGGTGTAGTCGGCAGCGCCCTCGCGGATCTCGAACTCGCCGGGAACCAGATCGAAGTGCAGCCACTTGCCGTCCTCGCAGGGGACCATGCCCTTGGCGCGCAGGACCATGCCGTACTGCTCGCCCATAGCCAGGGCGGACAGAGCCTCCTGCAGCTCCTCGCGCTCATACTTGCGGGGAGTTTCACGGCCCCAGGAGGTAAAGACCTCGTCGGCGTGGTGGTTGTGATGGTCGTGGCCGTGGCAGCCGCAGGAGCAGCCCTCGCCGTGGTCGTGGTGATGCTCGTGGGCGGGCTGAGTGTGGGCGCGGAAGATGGAGCAGGCGGAGGCGTGGATGCAGGCGGTGCAGGTGGCCTCGTCATACTCGTGGTTGTCGTGGTTCACCTCGCAGTGAGCCTCCTCGTGGTGGTGATGCTCATGGTGGTGGTCGTGGTCATGGCAGCCGCAGTCGCAGTGCTCATCGTGGTGATGATGCTCGTGCTCATGCTCGTGGTGGTGGTCGTGGTCGTGGCAGCCGCAGTCGCAGTGCTCGTCGTGGTGGTGGTGCTCCACCTCGTGCCTCAGCTCCTCGGCCAGAGAGTGACCGCCGGCCATGGCGGCGATGATCTGCTCGCCGGTCAGCTGATCCCAGGGAGTGGTGAGGATGGCGGCCTTTTCGTTCTTCTCACGCAGCAGCTTGACGGCGCCGCCCAGCTTCTTCTCGTCGCAGCTCTGGGTGCGGGAGAGGATGATGGCGCTGGCGTGCTCCACCTGATTGTTGAAGAACTCACCGAAGTTCTTCATATAGATCTTGGCCTTGGTGGCGTCGACGACGGTGACGAAGCTGTTCAGCTCCAACTCCACCTCATTCTGGACGCGCTCCACGGCGGCGATGACATCGGACAGCTTGCCCACGCCGGAGGGCTCGATGATGACGCGGTCGGGGGTGTAGTCGGCGAGCACCTGCTTCAGAGCGGTGCCGAAGTCGCCCACCAGAGAGCAGCAGATGCAGCCGGAGTTCATCTCGGTGATCTCCACGCCGGCGTCCTTCAGGAAGCCGCCGTCAATGCCGATCTCGCCGAACTCGTTCTCGATGAGGACAAGCTTCTCGCCCTTATAGGCCTCGTTGAGCAGCTTCTTGATGAGGGTGGTCTTGCCGGCACCGAGGAAGCCGGAGATAATGTCGATCTTGGTCATGATAAACAATCCTTTCAGATGAGATTGGGAATTACGATACGGTGTAGGGGCGCACAGTGTGCGCCCGTGGTAACATTGCCGAATTACGGCGGGCGAACAATGTTCGCCCCTACGGAATGGGCAGGAAAACGCGGCGGCCGTTGTGCGGGCGGGTGAGGACACCCGCCCCTACGGATAGGTGTATGGGAGTGCGTAGGGGCCGATGCCCTCATCGGCCCGGGTTGGTGGATATGGGGCTTTATTCATTCCACAGGAAATGCAGATTTTCAAACAAATTGCACAGCAGTCCCGCCGCGTATCCCCGGGTGACGGGGGCGTTGGGATGCTCGGCATCCACGCTCAGTCCCAGCTGGTCCAGATTTCGGACATGGGACTGGGCCCACTCGGGGTACTCGTAAAACTTCGCCCACTGCACGGCGCTGACATCCTTTTTGGACCATTCATAGCCCTCCATGCTGGCCCATGCGGCCAGAGCGGAGTAGGCGGTATACAGCTCCTGATTGGTGACGACGGCATCGGGGGAGAAGGTTTCGTCCCCGGTGCCCTGCATAAAGCCCCGGGCGGCCACGGCACCGGCGGCAGCGGCGTACCACGCATCCCCTGCCACATCGGAGAAGGTCATGTTGCTCTCGGGGAGATCCAGCGCGGTGGTGAGGATGGCGGCCAGCTCAGCCCGGGTCAGAGTGTTGTCGGGGCGGAACAGACCGTCCCCGGTGCCCGCGAGCAGTTCATAGGTGCGCAGGGTGTTGATCTCCCGCTCATAGGGATGCCCCGCAACATCGGAGAAGACGCGGGGGGTGTAGTCAGTCAGACCGAACTCGGTGACCATCTCGGCGGCATCGGTCTGGCGCCAATAGTCGGTTCCGGTGCCGCGCAGCAGACGGGCAGAGGGGGGCAGAGCCTCCAGCAGGATGGTGAGGGCCTCGGGGTCGGCGGCGGCCGATTCACGATCGAAGTAGAAGGTGTGGCCTGCCAGCTCCAGCTTCCAGTTGTGCAGGGAGCGCTGGGGCTTGGGGGCAGAGAGAATGGCGGCGGCGGAGGCGGCGTACTCCTGAGGCATAAGCAGGGTGGGGAGAACGCCCATGAGATGGTTGGTGGCGCCGTCGGGGGAGAAGAAGCGGTAAGTGGTGACTTTAAAGGCATCCTCCCCGAAGAGATCGGGGTGGGAGGCGCTGTCAAAGACGGTCTGGGCCACGCCCTTGCCGTGGGTGCGCTCACCGATGGCGATGCCGCCGGAGTGATCCCGGATGGCGGAGGAGAAGAGCTCGGAGGCGCTGGCGGAGCGGGCGGAGGTGAGGATGATGAGGGGAGCGGAGGTCAGGTCGGGGGTGATGGTGGAGGTGCGGTAATCGTTGCCGTCGGCGTCCCGGAAATGAACCATGAGCTTGCTGCCCAGAAAATAGCCCGCCATTTCCGCCGCGGCGGTGCTGGTGCCGCCGGGGTTGTCCCGCAGATCCATGATCCATGTGCTGGCCTGTCCCGCCAGCTCGGTCAGAGCGGCCTTCACCGCGCCGGGGGCGCTCTCGCCGAAGCTGTCGCAGATCAGCACACCGGCGCTGCCCTTCAGCTCGTAGGAGAAAATGGGCAGAAGTACCCGGGCGCGGATGAGAGTCACATCCCGGACGGTTCCGTCGGGGGCGCGGAGGGTGAGGGTGACAGGGGTGCCCTCCTCGCCGGTGATGAGGGTGGTGGGGTTGTCATCGGGGGCGAGGACATGACCGTCGATGGCGGTGATCTTCTCGCCGGGGATCAGACCGGCCCGCTGGGCGGGGGAGTCGGGGAGGGTGGAGAGGATCTCAAAGCCGTCAAAGAAGGTGGTGCGCAGGGTGATGCCGATGCCCACCAGCTCATCCCCATTGACGGAGGCGAGAAATTTCTCATAGGCCTCCGGTGTGTAGTACACGGTATAGGGGTCGCCCAGTGCCTCCAGCAGCGCGTCCAGACTCTGCGCCTCATAGACCGGGGCGGGCAGGGAATCCACATAGCGCGCCTCCAGCAGACTGCGGGCGTCCTCCACGCTCAGTGCCCCGGCGGGGAGGGTCAGACCGGCCAGCAGCGCGCCTGTCAGCAGGGCGGCGGAAAATCGTCTGTTCATATATACTCCTTACAATGCAGGGAATAATTCTACAACATTATATTATAAAACGAAACTGCGCCGCTTGCAAGGGGTTTGATGCGTAACCGCCCCCTTAACGACTTCTTGACGGGCTGGGCGCTTTACGATGGGGGCGAAATTTGGTATAATGTGTCTGAATATGAGTTTTGTTGGAAAGGGTGAGCCGATGGACATCGGGACGGAAATGAAAAGCAGCCGGAGCAAAGTGCGAAGCCGGTACGATGGTCTGCCCCATGTCCTGCGGGACTTTACGGTGCTGTTTGCGGCGCTGTGTGGGGCGTATTATATCAGTACCATCCTGCTGCAGCACACGGGCGTGGAAAATAACTCCGCGCTGGTGTTCACGCTGGCGGTGGCGGTGGTGTCCATTCTGACCGATGGGTATCTCTACGGCGTGGTGGGCTCCATCGTGGGCGCGTTTTTCACCAACTACTACTTCATGGCGCCCTATGCCGAATTTTCCCTCAGCCGGGTGGGTTACCCCGTGGCGACACTGTCCATGCTGACCATCTCCATCATGGTCTGCGCCCTGACCTCCCGCGTCAAACAGCAGAAGGCGGAGGCGGAGCGCCGGGAGCAGAACACCAAGCGGCTGTATGAGCTCAACGAGAAGCTCAATCAGGAAAAGACCGCCATCGGGATCCAGTCCGAGCGCGAGCGCATCCGGGGCAATATCCTCAGAGCCGTTTCCCACGATCTGCGTACCCCCCTGACCACCATCTCCGGCTCGGCCAGTGTGCTGATGAGTACCCCGGAGATCTCTGAGCAGAATATCGGAATGCTGCAGGACATCAAGAACGAGGCTGACTCCCTCATTGTCATGGTGGAAAATCTTCTCTCTGTCACCCGCATTCAGGACGGACAGCTCCCTCTGATCAAGCGGGAGGAGATGCTGGAAGAGGTGGCCGGCGACGCCGTACTTACCACCCACCGCCGCTTCCCCGAACGGCGGGTGGAGATGGATCCGGGGGAGGACATCCTCTATTTCCCCATGGAACCCCTGCTGATCAAACAGGTTTTTATTAACCTGTTGGAAAATGCCGCCCGCCACTCCGGCAGCAGTGAGCCCATCACCATGAAACTGTATCGCCGGGATGACTGGGCCGTGACCGAGATCTGTGACCGGGGCAGAGGTCTGCCCCAGGAGGTCATCCGGGCCGTCCGGGAGGAGCGCCCCATTTCCCGGGATGTATCCGGCGACAGTACCCGGGGCATGGGCATCGGTCTGTCGGTCTGCGGCAGTATTATCAAGGCCCATAACGGATTTTTTGAAGCAGAAAACGGTCCCGATGGAGGCGCGGTCTTCCGCTTCGGTCTGCCCATCAGTGACGAACATACGAAGGAGAAGCAAGCATGAGCGATAAACGCGTGATTCTGGTCATCGAGGACGAGCACGCCATCAGCAATTTTATTTGCCGTGCCCTGACATCCAATGACTATAAGGCCATCGCCGCCCACAGCGGCAGAGAGGGCCTTTCCCTGTTTTTCTCCCACAACCCCGATCTGGTTTTGCTGGATCTGGGTCTGCCCGACATCGAGGGTCTGGAGGTGCTGGAACAGCTGGGCGGTCTGCCCCAGGAGGTGCCCGTCATCATCATCTCCGCCCGTGACCGGGAATCGGAGAAGGTCCGGGCCCTGGACATGGGGGCAGACGACTATGTGGTCAAGCCCTTCGGTGTGTCCGAGCTGCTGGCCCGCATCCGTACCACCCTGCGCCGTGCCGACCGTCTGCGGGGCGGCCAGTGGGAGCGCAAGGAGGTCTATAAGGTCAAGGATCTGACGGTGGACATCGCCCGCCACCAGATCTTTAAGGGGGAGGAGGAGATCCACTTCACCCAGAACGAGTTCAAAATTCTGGAACTGCTGGCCCTCCACGCCGGTAAGGTGCTGACCTATGACTTTATTCTGGAGCGGGTCTGGGGTCCCTTCAGCGGCGCCAACGGCAACCAGATCCTCCGGGTGAATATGGCCAATATCCGCCGGAAGCTGGGGGAGAACCCCTCCGACCCCAACTATATCCACACCGAGCTGGGCATCGGTTACAGAATGCTGGAAGATTAACGGGTAAAATCGTGTGTAGGGGTCGATGCCCCCATCGACCCATGAGGATGCCGCCTGGAAATCATGGTGCATGGGCGCACACTGTCGCCCATGGTCACATCGCCGCATGACGGCGCAGGAAAATACGGTGTTGTGCGGGCGGGTGAGGGCACCCGCCCCTACGGTACAGATGCATAAAGAGGAGCGCTGCAGCATCAATTGCAGCGCTCCTCTTTTTATGCCAGAAGGGCGAGGCGCAGCTTTTCGATGGCCCTGCGCTCCAGCCGGGACACCTGCACCTGCGACACCCCGAGTATGGCGGCGCAGCGGCTCTGGGTGAGCCCCTTGTAATAGCGCAGGAGGATGACCTGCCGCTCCTGTTCGGGCAGTTCCCCCAGGGCGGCCCGCAGGGCGATGCGCTCCACCATGGCGTCCTCCTCGTTGCCGGCAGAGAGCAGTCCCTCCAGCGTCAGACCCCCTTCGCCGGTTTCGCACTGGAGGGAGATGACCGGGTCGATGGCAGTTTCGGCGGCGGCGATCTCCTCGGGGGAGAGGGCGCAGTGGGCAGACAGCTCCCCGAGGGTGGGTTCCCGCCCCAGCTGAGCGGAGAGCTGCGCCCGGAGGGTGCGCAGGAGGATGCCCTGTTCCTTGAGGGAGCGGCTGACCCGCATGGGGCCGTCGTCCCGAAGAAAGCGGCGGATCTCCCCGGCGATTTTGGGGACGGCATAGGTGGAAAACTGGGTGCCGAAGGCGGGATCGAAGCCCTGCACCGCCTTCAGAAAGCCCAGACAGCCCAGCTGATAGAGATCCTCCGGCTCCACCCCCCGTCCGTAGTAGCGGCGCACGATGCTCCAGATGAGTCCGTTGTTTTCCAGCAGTACCTGTTCGCAGGCCTGCCGGTCCCCTTCCCGGGCGGCAGAAAAGAGGGCGGGATCGGTCAGACAGCCGTTCATAGCCCACCCCGGCGGGTGATTTTCAGCCGCATGGTGACGCTTGTCCCTCTGCCCGGGGCGGAGCGCACCTTCAGCGTGTCCATGAAGCTCTCCATGATGGTGAAGCCCATGCCGGCTCTGTCCTCGCTGCCGGTGGTGAACATGGGGGTGCGGGCCTGTGCCACATCGGCGATGCCCACCCCTTTGTCCCGAACCAGAATTTCAAGGGTGTTCTCCTCCAGAATGCGCAGACGCATGGTGATCTGCCCGAGGCGGTCGGGATAGCCGTGGACGATGGCGTTGGTGACGGCCTCGCTGACGGCGGTTTTGATGTCGTTGATCTCCTCCAGCGTGGGATCCAGCTGGGCGGCAAAGCAGGCCGCCGCGGTGCGGGCGAAGCTCTCGTTGGCGGAGCGGCTGGGAAATTCCAGCGTGACCTGATTCTGGGTTTTCATATGTAAATTCCCCCTCATTCAAATGTGATAAGCCGCTGCAGTCCCGCGGCCTGAAAGACTTTTGCCGCCTGAGGCGGCGTGTGGGTCACAACCATGTTTCCCCCCAGCCGCTCCATGCTCCGGTGGGCCCGCAGCAGTACGGCGATGCCGGAGCTGTCGGTGAAGGTCAGTCCCGCCAGATCCAGCTTCAGCAGGGAGGGCAGGGCGGCGTCGATCCGGGCATCCAGCCCCATCATGACCTGACGGGCGGCATGGTGATCCAGTTCTCCGCCAATGCGGGCGGTGAGTGTGCGGTTTTCCTGTGTGCAGACAAGGCTCATAGATCCGAATCCTTTCTCAAAAAATGTATTTCGGGGCAATTATAAGCCCTTCCCCGGGGCGAAAACGCGGGGAAGGGCACGAAATGACGATTTACTTTTTGAATGGGGAGGAGTATGATCCACGGCGTGGACTATCTGTCCACATCGGCGGCTTCTATTTCCTCACCTTCTGGGGCAACCATGTGGTGGGCTGGTTCCGCGCTGTGGGACGGATGGATGTCACCTTCTGGGGTACGACCATCCAGATCATCATCCGCGTGATCCTGAGCTATCTGATGGTGGATGCCATGGGGCTCAGCGCCGTGGCACTGGCCACCGGTATCGGCTGGATCGTCATCATCAGCTCCCATACCGTCATCTTCCTGCTGGAGCGCAGGAAGGATCCAAATGAGGAATAAATATAAAAAATCCCTTCGCAGTCAACGACTGTGAAGGGATTTTACTTTGTACTTATACCGCGGGTGCGCCAACCTCTGCCGGTGCGGGATCGGTCACGGTATAGCCGCCTCTGACCAGAAGCTTCACCGTGTCGGCGGTGGGGGTCAGGGTGCGGTCGGGGATGGTGGACATGTAAAGATGGTTCTTCACCAGAGAGGCCCCGCCGTTGATGGTGCCGCCGGTGGTCACATCAATGAGGGCGGGGCTGGTGGCGGCGTTGACGGTGGCGGTGCCCACACGGAGCATCATCTCACAGCCCACCTCCAGCGCCATGGTCTGCCCCTTGGTGAGGGTGACAAGCACATAAGTTTCGCTGCCCACGCTGGTGTTGGAAACGAGGGTTTCCATCTCATCCTCATACGCGTCGATCTGGTCAGCCAGATCCTGTTTGAGCTGCTTGTCCACGGACTTGGTTTTCTTGGAGAGCTGGTCGAGAATATCGGGGATGACCACATCCTCCAGATAGCTCAGGGTGACAAGAGGATCCTTCTTGCCGCCGCCGGAGGCAACGGCAACGCCGGTACCCAGCATCAGAGTCAGGGCCAGCAGAGCGGGGAGAGCTCTGCGCTTGAGGTGTTTCATAAGTAAATGCTCCTTTGTGTCCGGTTTTGAAAAGGGGAGAGGTTGGGCTTACCCGGCGCGGCGCAGGGTGTGCGCCGGCCGGGAAAGGTGTTTATACGAAGGTGTCCGGCTGCAGACCAAGACTGACGGCGATGGCGCTGTCAACCTTCCGCATGACGCCGTCGTCCAGCCGCCCCATCTTTTCCCGCAATCTGCGTTTGTCCAGCGTGCGCACCTGCTCCAGCAGGATGACCGACTCCTTGGGCAGACCGCAGCTCAGGGGAGAGACGGAGATATGAGTGGGCAGACGGGCCTTTCCGGTCTGGGAAGTGATGGCAGCGGCGATGACGGTGGGACTGTGGCGGTTGCCGGTGTCGTTCTGCACGATGAGAACGGGCCGCACGCCCCCCTGTTCGCTGCCCACCACGGGACTGAGATCGGCGTAATAGATGTCGCCTCGTTTGACTACGCTGTGCTCCACGATACTTCACACTCCGCTGGAATTATAGTATGCGTTACAGCCTTTGAAAGCAGAGGTCTTATGTAACGCTGTACTATGATTCTCCCACACGGCGGAGGGGTTTATACATCCGCCGCATGCACTTCATCCTATGCGGCGGGAGCCTGTCCCGTTAGGGGGGACTCAGGGGTTGAGATAGACCCGGGGAACGCGGGGGGCGACATCGCACAGAAGCTCATAGACGATGGTGTCGGTGAGCTTGGCGGCCTTGAGGGCCAGTTCGCCGTTGTAGATGGTGGCCACATCGCCGGGCTTCACTTCGGGCAGATCGGTGACATCCACCATGCACATGTCCATGCACACACGGCCCACGATGGGGCAGGGGGTGCCGTGGATGAGGAAGTGGGTGCGGTTGGACAGGCGGCGGGGCAGACCGTCGCCATAGCCCATGGGGATGACGGCCAGCTTGCTGTCCCGGGCCAGAGTGGCGGTGCGTCCGTAGCTGACGCAGGTGCCCGCGGGCAGGGCGCGAACGGCGGCGATGCGGCTCTTCACCGTCATCACCGGGCGCAGACCGTCCTCCACCAGTCCGTCCAGACTCTCATCGGGGTAATAGCCGTACAGGGCGATGCCGGGGCGCACCATATCCATGTGAGTGCAGGGGAAGTTGATGGCGGCGGCGGAAGCGGCGCAGCTACACACGGGAACGGTGTGACCGCGCTCCTCCAGTGCCTTGCGGGCATCCAGAAAGCGGGTGAACTGGGCCATGGTGTACTCCTCGCTGCCGTCGGCGTCGGAGAAGTGGGTGAACATGCCCTCCACCTTCAGACCGGGCAGGGAAAACACCTCGCACAGCTGCTCCAGCACGGAGGCGTTGTCACCCTCGGCACTCCAGAAGAAGCCCAGACGGCTCATGCCGGTGTCCAGCTTGATGTAGACGGAGAGGACAGCGCCGTCCTCCACTGCCAGCGCGGAGAGAGCCCGGGCGGTTTCGATGTCGCCCACGGCCTGCAGAATGTTGTTGCGCCACATGGGGCGGGCATACTGGGGCAGGGTGTTGCCCAGACAGAGGATGGGGGCGGTGATGCCGGCCTCGCGCAGCTCCAGAGCCTCGGCGGCGCAGGCCACCGCCAGCACATCACAGCCCAGCGCCTCCAGCTTGCGGCTCACCGGGACGGCGCCGTGTCCGTAGGCGTCTGCCTTGACAGGCGCAAGCATTTTACAGTCCTTGTCCAGCAGGGCTTTCAGTGCGTTGTAGTTGTGTGCCAGGGCCTCCAGATCAATTTCGGCCCAGGTGCGCATGGTGGTAATTTCATGCATATTTGGTCACTCCTTTGTGAAGGAAGTAAAGATACATTGGAGGCAGCGGCGGCCGTCCACGCTGACCTCGCCCCGGATCAGGGCGTGGCTTTCGGTGTCCAGCCAGAGGTCATAAACGGTGCCGGTGTCCGGGGTGCCCCCGGGGTCGCCGCAGGTGATGCGCAGGATGCCGTCCTCCAGACTCCACGCCATCAGATAGCCCCCGCGCAGCTGTTCCAGCATGGCGGGGATGGCGGACATGGGGGAGAGTCCCGCGTCGGTGAGGGGGCCCGTTTCCAGCACGAGGTCATCGTAGACCAGAAAACTCTCCCCCTGCTTCACCCGGGCGGTGATGCCGGCGATGAGGTCGGGCTCGGTGACGGTGAGGGTGAGTTCCTCCGCCGTTCCCGCCACATCGAGGGTATAGTCATAGATCCGCTGTCCATAGTCGGCGGTAAGCTCCGCCCGGGCGGCACACTGGGTCATGGCCAGATATTCGCCCCGGATGGTGAGGGCCAGATCCAGCGTTTTTTGACCTTCTCCGCCCCCAAGACAGCCGCTCAGGAGGAGAAGGGGTATCGTAAGTGCGAAAAGGGAAAAAGCTTTACGCACCTTGAAACCTCCGTGATTTTAATCAACAATACCAAAACTTGGCTCCCTCGCTTCCGGGGGAGCTGTCGGCGAAGCCGACTGAGGGGGTCAGCGCTGTTCGTGTTCTTTCAGAACTTCGGGAATGACGGCCAGCATATCACTGGGGGTCATGCCGTACTCGCCCAGTTTTTCGGCGCAGCGGTCGCCGCACTGTCCGTGATAGAACACTGCCCAGGCGGTGACTTCGGCGCCGTAGGGGTCATGCTGCTCACTGCGCAGCTGCTTCTGACCCAGCAGGGAGGCGATCATACCCGCCAGAACATCGCCGCTGCCGCCCTTTGCCATGCCGGGATTGCCGGTGGTATTGACAAAGCAGCGCCCGTCGGGGGCGGCGGTGACGGTGCCGTGTCCCTTGAGGACGAGAACGCAGTTGTGTGCCTTCGCGAAGTCCCGGGCGGCGGTGAGCCGGTCTTCAATGGGCAGGCTGCACCCCGTCAGACGGCGGAACTCCCCCTCGTGAGGGGTGAGGACGGTGAGGCCTTTGCGTCTGTCCAGAACATCTATATGCCCCTCCAGCGCGTTTATGCCGTCGGCATCCAGCACCACGGGGATGGTCAGGTCTGTGAGCAGAAAGCGCACCAGAGTTTCCGTTTCGGGAGCGCGGCCCAGTCCGGGACCAATGAGGGCGATGTCACAGCTTTGCGCCTTTTCCAGAATCATATCATATTTTTTCGGCAAAGGAAAGGGCATCGCCTCATCACATTTTGCCGCCGCGATGGGATAAATATCGGCGGGGACCCCGAGATATACCAGCCCGGAGCCGGTGCGTACGGCGGCATTGGCGGCAAAGACCGGGGCGCCGGTATAGCCCACACTGCCGGCCAGCACGAAAACTTTTCCGAAGTCGCCCTTGTGGGCGTTGCGGTCACGGCGGGGGAGGTTCAATGTGGCGTGGGGAGGGATGACCTCAGCCCGACCGGGGGCGCGGTCGATCATTTTAACCGTGAGATCAAAAGGAATGCCGATGTCGGCGATCTCCACCTTGCCGGCACAGGGGCCGCCCTCGCCCAGATACAGACCGGGCTTGGGGCAGGTGAAGGTGACGGTGGTGTGGGCCCGGACGGCCTCGCCCAGAATTTTTCCGGTGTCGGCATGGACGCCGGAGGGAATATCGCAGGAGATGATGTCTGCCCGGCACTGGTTCATGCGAAGAATGGCGTTGCGGAAATCGCCGGTGACCTCCCGGCACAGGCCCACGCCGAACAAAGCGTCGATCATCACATCGCAGGTGGACAGCCAGACATTGGTCATCCGGTCGTCGATGGCATAGCTCTCCAGCGCGCCGCCGCAGGCCAGCA